>JAJHRV010000084.1 GCA_020833525.1 Thermosphaera sp. | reverse complement strand
GATGAAGCATACATTGATACGTTATTAACGAGAATGAAGCCCTCTATGTCAATGTCTCTATTGATAGGTCCTTTGAGAGTTAAGCAAGAAGCTGGAGGAATGGGTAGGCTCTTATGGTATATAGTTGTATCGAGGAGAATCTACCCAGCACCTGGGAGAATGGGCAACTACGCGGTATTTAGAGTGGAGATACCAGAGTCTATTGAGAGTAAAAACCAGGAGTTGCTGGGATACGTCTTCTACGATAGTCTAAATACGGGTAGCCTACTACCACTAAGTATATTGATAGTTGATAAGAGAGTGAAAAAGATCTCATCATCGATTACAACATATCTACTATACACGACAGGCATACCCATAGAGGCAACTAGCCAGTACATAACAATGTTCTAATCCATATGACCAATAGTAACCAAGATTAATACCTTCCTATATACGGAAAGCGCGTTGTTAAACCCTAAAGATCTAAATTGCTATATTCCTCTATATAGTGCAGAGCTTGTGAATTCCTTAAATCATGGGATACTTCGACTAATCCCATTGACTCAAGGTATATATTAATTCTTTGCTTTTCTCTATGAACTATGGGATTAGATTATTTAGTGGTTTGTATTGGTTTCTAGAGGTTATTTATCCATTATAATCTACGTTATTTTAATCCATACTCTCCCGGTTCTTTTATATGTACTAATGGCTTTCCTCCTTAGTTTCTCTACTTCTCTATTCATTATCAATGGTATTCCCTCTACAAGTGCCGACAACGCTATTGGATTCCCTTTATTCACCATGTTTTCAAGTTCTTTTAGTGTATATAGAAAGACGTCTACTCTCCACTTTCTAAACTCCGATGTTAAAGCAAATCTATCGAGAATACGCAACTCACTTACACTATTTGAAACAATTAATAGGTCTACGTCACTCCAGTCCCCACCACCGCTCTTACTCCAAGATCCAAACACTATTGCAGCTTCAACATTGAACTCTCTACTAAGCTCACTGAGCACTCTTTCTACATTTTTAACCCAATTCTCTCTAATTGCTTCTTCACCCATTTGATTATTTCTCTACAGGAATTAATAGCTCTATTAGCTACTTCCTCATCATAGTAAAGTGCTGGATAACCTGATTCAAAAGCATTTGGATACCTTGATGGTATGTAGTGTCTATCTAGTTCTCTAGCATGAGTGTAGATCTCCGCCTCGACCTCGATATCTCCTCTCAAATACTCCAACAACTCTATAATACTATGACCCCACGCGCTTTTTCCAGTAGCGTAGAGTAGTGATTTAACTGCTTTTTCACATGCTTGTTGTGCTTGGAAGCAACTCCACTCATAGTATCCACTTCTCAGGCTACTCATTGACGCCTCTAGATCTCTCAATGCTTGTTGAAACCACCTCTTTGCTTCCTCAAACCTCTCCAATAATACATCCCTATTCATAGTATTGACTAGCTAGTTGTTTATCATATAAAGCGGTTTTTATTTATTTTTTATAGATTATGGGGAAGATTACTCTTGGCTTCAAGCGAGATCGTTAAGTCTCTTGAAGAAAAGTTGAAAATGGCCATAGGCCTCGCCGAAAGAATAGGATATATTGTGGGCTACGTATCCCGCACTAGTCCATCACTAATCAACGAGGAGGGTGGGTACGTTGTATTCGATGTTGACCCCGTTATATACTTTAAGAACTTCCAAATGCTAGCCCAGGCTAGTAGTCTACTGGGTGTAGTAGATATAAAGACGCTGAATATTGTTAGCCTCAGGGTTTTAAGTGTAGAGAGAAGAGATGTATTAGCAGAGCTCGATCTACCAGACATGTATTTCCCAATGCCACAGGCAGAGGCCACGGGGCTACTCACAAAGACTAGAATTAAGGCTAAACCACTCCTCGCCTACAATATTGAGACGGGAGATGTTACTGCTGCAAACTACGTTATTGAGCCACAGAGCCCCGTGGTTTTATTAACTAACACCGAGGTCATCCAGAGAATTATTGGTTTACCAGTAAGCGGGGTTTTCCTAGGTTACTCCACGATCGGCGATGTACCTGCTTTTGGGGGTAATGCGCCACTCTACCTACCACTAAAAGCATTCTACCAACACGTCCTAGTCCTCGGTACTACGGGTAGTGGTAAGACAACATTATTGAAGAACATGATTGCCTCTATGTACTCGGGGTTTAAATTCGATAGTGAGAAACCAAGCGTGGTTATATTTGACCCTAATAAAGACTATATTACAATACCACTAGCACCCTCATGGTCCATAATGGGGTCTACAAGCGAAGAGGAGCTATCTCTCTCAAAGAAAGCCCTTGAATTTGTTAAGGGATTAAATGGTGTAGTCATACTACTGCCAATAACGCGTAGTGTAGTTGAAGACTACATTGATAAATACGAGAACTGGGCTAGAATACTTAAAGCAATAGCCGTAGACTACTTGAAGAGCGTGTTAAACCCGGTCTCCGCGAGGTTTAACTGGAGGTACGAGATCACAGATCTAGACGTCGTAGAGGAGCCATGTAAACAAGGCTCCATAAGGTTTGTAAAGTCTAGGGTTAAGATGAACTACAATGGTGTAGAGGGCGAGGCATACTACTACATAGTACCATATGCACTAAGATTCCCCGACTTCACACCTAGAGAGCTAGTCGCTTTAAACCCGTATTTCACGAGGCAAGCCAAGGACGCGTTAATGAGGATTCTACAGGCTTTAAAGGCTAAAAACGCCTACTTAGAGACTATATATGACCTCTATGAAGCCTTAAAAGAAGCACGCTATAGACTAGAGGAGCATATTCCCAGGTCACGGGGAGTCGTGCTTGATCCTAGTAGAGAGTACGTTGTCCAAGTAATTAAAGACCTCGCAATACACAAGAGCACTATTGAAAACATGATTAGACAAGTAGCCGCGATCATAGATACTGGGATATTCGATGTATATACAAAGGGGGTTGGAGAGGATAAGTATCTACATGAGCCACCTATAGGGGAGGTCTTGGAGAAGCAAATTGCGTTGTTTAATGGGTACCCAATTGTAGTCGATCTAGAATACCTCCAAATACACTCTCATGCAGATCCTGAGAAGGTGATCAGCATAGTGGCGTTTAGAATACTAAATAAGATCTTCGAGTGGAAGCTACTTGAGAGTAGGTATAAAGCAACAGCACAGCCGGTATTGATATTCATTGATGAAGCACACAGGTTCTTCCCAAGTAGGGGAGGAGTTGAAGAATACATTGAAAACGTCTCAGCAATGATCGATAGAGTCGCTAGGCTCGGTCGAGCCCGTAAAATGGGGTTAATATTCAGTACTCACAGTCCACGGGATGTCCACGACATTATACTTCAATTGACGAATACAAAGATCACTCTTAGAACTGATAAGAGCCATCTGGGAGTACTGGATCTACCCGAGGAGTATAGAGACTTCATTACTAGAGCTGGAGATAGAGTTGGAGTAGTTAAAAGCCACGTCCTACGCTTGGGATACGCAACATTCAAAACCCCGCTCCCCCTAATAGGACACTATGATTTATCGGTTCTTTAGCTATTTGACCCCAGAACCCTCCAAGCATGCATAAATCTCTCCAATACAGTAATTCCCGTTAGAGTGGTTAAGACTAAGAGTGCTATTTGTGCACTAGTGTTGTTGAATATGAATACTACTAGTGTAATTACAAGTCCTATGAGTCTTTCAGCCCTCTCCATTAATCCAACACCACTCATACTAACTCCAAGCGACTCGCCCCTGGCCCTTCCATAACTAACCATTAATGATAACCCAGTGTAGGCTAGAACCAACCTGGGTTCAAAACCTATTTCAATTAGTGAGAGTGAGTAGATGACTTCGCATAGTCTATCAATAGTGGAGTCTAGAAACGCTCCCCTCTTAGTAGCCATGGACTTCAACCTTGCGAGTGCTCCATCAACTACGTCTATGAACCCTGATACTAGTATTGTAGCTACTAGGATCAATGGGTTCTTATAAACAACTACTAGTAGATACCCCACAATAGCTACGATTAATGATGTTGAAGTTAATTGATTAGGCGTAACCCCCGCTCTAGATATAAACCCTGCTATGTAACTGAAAAACCCTTCAATACTACTCCGTAGTTTGTTCAACAATGCAGTTTTCCCCGCACACCTCTCTACAAATTCTCAGCATGACCAAAGCATCTTGCTCTAGTATAGGGCTCTCACTAATAATCACCGAGTCTACACCCGCTTCGCATAGTGCTGAGCAGACATATGTGAAGTCGGGTCCATACCCTTCTTCGTCGAGTCTATGGTGTTCTCTCTCACCACCCTTCCCATACTCGATTTTCGAGAAGTGTATGTGTAGGGGTTTTAATGCCCATGAACCGAGCTCCTTGTCTATTTTCTCGACGACTTTTAATACGTCTTCTTTACCCACTATGAGTCTCCCACCACTCCTAGCGTAAATATGTGCAAAATCCACTACTGGTCTAACACCCTCGACTTCACTTGAAATCCTAATAACCTCGTTTAAGTCACCTACTTGGCTAGTCTTCCCAGTTGTCTCTGGTCCAAGCCAAACCTCTCTAGCACCTATTTGAACCCTATACTCCACTACTTGTTTAAGGGCATCTATCACTCTTCGAAGAGCCTCCCTCTTAGATGGTGCATCTTTGTAGTAGCCTGGGTGGAATACGACTACATAAGCCCCCATCCAATTAGCAGCCTCAACAGATGCTTTAAGCCTCTCAATACTCGCCTCGACAACATCTCTCTTACCAGCTAGGTTTACAAAGTATGGTG
>JAJHRV010000083.1 GCA_020833525.1 Thermosphaera sp. | reverse complement strand
GTAGCTTGGTGTTAACCGTAGTGATACTGATCTCTGGTATTACCATAGGGTACAGGTATTTCCAGGTTCTCATCGGGATAGCTCCACCCAGGGAGGTTTTGAAGAAAGTTATGAATAAAGTACTGGAGTTCCCGGAGGTTAGAGACGTTAATGTATTCAATGCATCTATGATAACCGAAGACGAGTATATGTTGATCCTTGAGGTAGAGGTGGATAAGGACATGGAGGTTGAAGACGCTGAGAAACTATCAGCGAGGATTGAGGAGGAAGTGAAGAGAGTTGAGCCTAGGTTTAAGTATGTCGTAATAGAGTTTGTAGGTGAGAGAGCTGAGCCTAAGACGTACGGGGAGATTATTAAGCAAATAGATGGGGTTGATGAAGTGTAGTGTATAGTAAAAATTAATTTTTGTTAATTTATTAACCATGGGTGGTATTTATGAAGGCTGCTATACTAGTTGAACACGCTGAAATAGAGGTCGAGGGTTCTCCTAGGAGATACCCGCATCTACCACTCAAGAAAAACCCATTGTTAATAACCAATACTGAAACCCCACTCCCCGGGGAGGGGCAGGTTCTAGTAGAGGTTGAAGCATGTGGAGTTTGCTATACAGACATAGATATCATCGAGGGGAGAGTCCAGTGCAAACTACCATTAATACCGGGACACCAAGTCGTGGGGAGAGTTGTAGAGGTAGGTACTTCCGTGTCAAGTGTAGTCAGGGGGGATCGTGTAGGAGTCGCGTGGATTGGTAAAACATGTGGTGTCTGCAATTACTGTAGGAGGGGTTTAGAAAACCTCTGCGTAGACTTCAAAGCTACTGGATGCCACTTAGATGGAGGGTATGCAGAGTACATGGTTGCATACATCGACTATGTGTATCGAGTACCGCGTGGTGTTGATGCAGTTAAATTAGCACCTTTAATGTGTGCTGGTGCTGTTGGATATAGGGCATTGAAGCTTACAGAAATGACTGACGGCTTACGACTAGGACTATTTGGTTTTGGCGCATCTGCACACATTGTAATACAAGTGGCTAGAAGGCTGTATCCATCATCGGAGATATATGTATTCACAAGATCCCCGGAACACCAGGATTTAGCTAGGAGACTGGGTGCAGACTGGGTTGGAAACCCCGGTGAAAACCCACCGAGGCTAATAGACCGTGCAATAGACTTCACACCGGTAGGTGAGACCATAGCTAGGTCACTCGAACTACTCGCACCCGGGGGCAAACTAGTAGTGAATGTTATTAGAAAACAAACACCCGTGGACCTCTTATATGAGAAGCATCTATGGCTAGAAAGAGAAGTTAAAACAGTCGCAAATGTCACGAGGAGTGATGTCAAGGAATTACTAGATATTGCTGGGAGAGTGCCAATAGATGTAAAAATAGAGGAGTATAGACTAGATGACGCTAATGAAGCCGTTAGAAACTTAAAAGCGGCGAGAGTGAAGGGATCAGCTGTCTTAAGAATTGCTTAATAGTGCATTCAATATTTACATTATCAAAATGATCTTAGCAGCTTATAAGAAGTGAAAGTCAATAATAAAATTAAAATTGACTAATAATATATAATAGTACACTAATCACTAATAGCAACACTTAATATTATTCTTAGTTTGTAAAAATAAAATACATAAATTAAGTTAACCATGAAGACTAATATCAAGAAATTAAATGAAATGGAGTCAATGTAAAAAAAGAAAGTGAGATCGAAGTATTCAATAAGATTCAAAGTATAGAAAAACTGGAACATGGAACTCGCAAGTTCCACGTACCCACCTAAATTTACTCATCCATGTATATATCCACTCGTTATGATAGTAATTATGTATAGCGATCAAACCGTTGATGTACATTAATCTAGTGTCCTCATAGCCGAAGGACACCGGGATCAGCGTCAATGTAACAGCCCAGTTTTTACCGCCTAGCCCGAGCTCTAAAGGTGAAAGGCTTAGGGAGACTTCAAAACTAGAGTCACAGGTATCATACCGACTATAGAATTCACTCAAGTAGAATTCCCTGAATGTATTATTTAGAACTATGAAATTCTTCTTCTCCGCGAATGTGTAGTTGAATAAGAGGCTTCTATTAAGCCAGTAGGGCCACCTATACTCTACACCACCATCATATCTTAGAAACCCACCTACATTTACAACCGAGAAGTCTTGTACAATAGCGTCAACACTTTGATACCCAGTCGGGTAGCTCGGTCTCCATGGGCAGCCAGCCCACTCAAACCATTCTTCCCAGAAATTGAGTATTGGTCTACCATAGATATAGTACGTGAATACTTGGCCATAGCTTAAATTAGCAAAATTAGCTCCACCATTGACGACATAGGACTTCATACTGCTTGATTTATAGAGTGTTAAATCCGTGCCGATGTTGAAGCTACCATTCTGTAGCTTACTCTCTACTTGAAATCCTATACCAATTGAGAAGTATACCCCGCTGGCCGCTTGAGACGATATGATTATACTTCCATTTAACGTACTCGAACTTTGGTTAGTATTCTCAACTACTAGTATAGGCCACTTCAAGTATGGTTTTCCATTAATGTACTTCATATAGTCGCTATTATAAGTCATGTTCTCTGGGCCAACCCACCACTTCAACCTCCACGAATATCCAGGTTCGCATATTGGCCCATCTGATGGTACTATAGGGGCTTGTGAGGAGTTTTGGGTGATGGGGACTTTTATACGGTATCTAATGATGTCTCCATTAACTAGGGATATTGGACTATATGAGAGGTAGTCTCTAAGTCTTGCAACTAGTTTGTGGTCTTTGATAACCCATATATTTACATTTATCATCTCAGTGAATTTTTTAATTGCTCTCAGTGCATAGGGGCTATTCCCTGCGAGAGCCTCGTATTTCTTGACGAATGCTCCTACGATATCGTTGAAAACCTTATTCTCTAGGTTGAGCTCTAGTAAACCAGTTCGAAGGGTTCTTTTGTAAACTTCTATTATGGGTTGATCCATGGTGGGTGGTGCGACTGCATAGACTTGTGCTATAATCGTAGTATTTTCTTCATTCAGAATATTGCCCTGCTGGTCAACTAAATCAATATGGATTAATATACGCGGTACTTTGTTAATGCTTGTATTGTTCATGTTGTAGACTATTGACATACCAATGAGACTCACTATTATTAATAGCGGGACAGCGACTTTAAACTTATTATTGAACTTCACGTAAACCACTCCCTTACTATATTGCATTACAGACTTTTATTTTTTTATTACGACTGATTAAAAACACACAGAGATCACGATGGAGAGGATGTAGTTTAAAAGGGCTTTTATACCAAGCGATCTGGGTTTACTGTAAATCCGTGATTTCCCTCCATATATCGTCTCTTATTCTCCTATATTTTAAGTAGTACTCTAATCCATCTGCGAGTAGGGGTTTTCCACCCACTACTGGATACCTGTAGGGTAGGTACATTTCGCCACACTCAGTCTCTACTCTTACTCCATCAATGTATTGGTAACCAGAGACTCCTTTGTTTAGCCACACGTAGTTAATGAAGTATACTGCTCCGTCAATACTGTACTGTCCATCTCCTATATTAAACGCTCTGGCTCCAATTGGCATTCTACTAGTTATGTATATCCAAGTCCTGCCTCTAGGTGGGTGTTCCCCTAGTATTCCACCTACAACTACGTATTCTGTGCTAGCGAGGTCACTGTACTCGAGGGTACTACTTGCTCTTGGATCTAGTATGATTAGGGATTCAACTGGTATTTCTCCATTATATACGAGCTCTACAACACTTTCCTCTCTCACCCGGCCATACTTGGATAGTATTCTCTGGTACTTTACGGGTATGTTTGTAAATAATAAGTAGTCTCTTCCATAGATCATCGATGCGTGGCGGTACTCTAGGATTATCCATGGTGATAGAGAATACTCGCAGTGCTCTATAATGACAACCGGCTTATTCCTGCTCCTAGATTGATCATGCATGCAGTAGCTCCTCAACTACATTAATAGCATCCCTTAGTGAGTAAACAACCCTAAGGCCCGGTATTCTAATGCATTTATCAACACTCTTCTGCCTACGTGCATAGAGTACTGGCTTCAACCCAGCTACGTAAGCCCCTAGTACATCCCTAATGCAGGAGTCTCCAATGTGTATAGCCTCGTGGGGATTAATGTTGAGTTGTTGTAGAGCTATTTGGAAAATCCGGGGGTGTGGTTTTAAGACCTCGTAGTCTGCTGAAGATACTACGAGGTCGATGTATTCTCCAATACCAGAGTTCATTAGTATCTTGTGTACTGTTCCACTTGAGAAGTGCGTATTCGTGATTACTGCTACTTTAAGACCCATGCTTTTAGCGTATTGAAGAAGCTCTCTAGCACCATCTATTAATCTCGGTTTGTACTGTGAACCACCATTCTCATAGGCTATTAAAGCCTCTTCCACGATATTAGCACCTATATCCAAGCCTAGTAGAGCGATGATCAATTTGGCGTAGACTCGCGGGTTGAAAACTCCTCTATATTCAACTAGGGAGTTATAGGCTTTAATTAATTCATCCATGTCGACCTTGATCGCCCTTCCAATCGTTTTAATTATAGACTCTAACTCCATTATAACATAGGGTTCAATAGGGCCTTGCTCTCTCTGGATTATCGTATCCCATAGGTCTAGAGTTACTGCTTTTATCAAGGTGGAACACCAATTGATTTTAGTAAATCGCTTAGTAAAATCGCTGTTAATAACCAAGTACCGTAGTATGTAGCTAATCCCCTGAGGTATAGTTGAAACTTACTCTTTGGATTGTACAGTGCACTTACAAATAACACCGTGAAGTAGTAGACTATTATCGACAACGACCACGCAAACCTCGACAACTCGAGGTGGTTTATGAATAGTGATGAAGCATAGACTCCAATACCGTAAAATAATCC
>JAJHRV010000020.1 GCA_020833525.1 Thermosphaera sp. | reverse complement strand
ATGAAACCTCTTCACCTGGTCTCTAGCAAGGGCCTTGGTGGGGTATAGGATTATTGCACGGGGATTAGGCTTATTCTCTTCAATGACCTTCTTAGCTATAGGTATAAAGAAGGCCTCCGTTTTACCCGTACCAGTTCCAGCCACGATGACGACATTGTAGCCGTTGAGGATCCTCCTATATGCCTCATACTGGAATTTATATAGCCTTTTAATACCCCTCTTCTCGAGCACCACTAATAGTAACTCAGGTAAATCAAGTTCATGTATACTTGGCCCTGGCTCCGGCTCACTTGTTTCCTCGACTCTCTCATATAAGACACTCACATTGCTTTCTCTAAATCTACGTAGGAGATAGTCATTTAACGCTATTGTCACGGGGTCTTTGAAAAAGGCTTTCAAGTTATCCTCCACTTGGATAACCACATAGTAAAGCAATCAATCTAAATGCCTTAACTCGAGTACTTCTCCACTCCTCAACTTATAAGTACCTGTAGTGGTCTCTACTATGAGCTCCCCGCTCTCCGTAATAGACCTTGCTATTCCAATAATCTCGCCACTTAGTGTAACAGCTTTAACTCTTCTCCCAATAGTCTCCAGTAGATCAATGTACTCTGCCTGAACTCGCCCTGGATCCCTTGAGTAGTCGTCGACCCTGGTTAAATAACCCGCTATATAGCCTAGTAGGCTATTTCTAGGTATCATTTTACCTAGTATCTGCTTAATGCCCGTGGCTGTCTCCAATGGTGGGTCATTGTTGACGTTTATGCCTATACCGATATATACAAGTGCCCTATTCCCAAGGAGCTCGCCTTCTATCAAGAAGCCGGCTAATTTCTTTTCCCTATATATAATGTCATTAGGCCACTTGATCCCAATATTTAATCTGAATTTTTCACGTAGAAACCTACAAATAAATATTGGGATCATCATTGAGAGTAATTGAGTTGTTCTCGGCTCGACCTCTATTTTAGCAGTCATCCATAAGCCTCCAAGATTTGAAATCCAGTGTTTGCCATGTCTTCCATACCCGCTCGCCTGGTACTCTGAGACTATTAGAGACCATGGTGAGTGATATCTCGCTGAAACCATTGTTGAGCCTATGAAAGGCCTATATATATAATTCCAGCCCCATGGCTTGATCTTTGATGGATTATCTCCATGAAACCAAGATATCTTGTCTTTCTCGTAAGTTAACATATAATTCTTCTTTAAATCCTCTAGTATATTCAAAACTGTGAACTCGTCTATTCCAAGCTCACTTGCAACATCCCTTATGGTGGCGTTCTCTCTCCCCGAGAGAATTTTTAAGAATTCTAATTTAAGAACCAGCCCTGGCTCCATGATCAACGAGTTCTGAGCCAAGTTCTCACCCTTGAGCTAACTTTATCAACACCTAGAACACTGGGTAAATCCGGATAATACTTCCTCAAAAACTCATATAAGTTTACTACTATACTCCCATGTTTACTGGGCTTTAAATCTACTATATCGTCACGCCACAGCTTGGAGAGTAGTCTAAGGAGGAGTGATCTAGCGTTCTCCGCTTCAACAGCGGCTACGTATCCATCTTTATAGTAGTGGATGAGGATTTTCTCCATGGGGCCGCCATACATAGCCTCAATCCTCTCCAATGCCCCTCTATCTCTCTTAACCACAGGGCAGGCAAGGCTAAGTCCATGCTCTGTGGTAGCCATTATATATCTGTTTTCCTCGTCAATGTGGTATTTAACGTGTCTTGGAATATATGGGAAGCTCCTGCATATATAGGGCTTGTAAACATAGTGGATCCCACAGAGATTTCCACGTAGAAAAGGACACTTACCATTCTCTAAGTGCAGTACATAGCTAAAAGCTAAATTAACTCCATTAACTGCTTCATATACAGTGTATCCATGGGTAGTCTTAACTTCGAAGCCCATGTATTCCCCAAGCATACGCAGTACTACCTCCTCGTGTGGTAAAAGAGAAATCGGCGACATCGTACAGCAGGAACCACACATTCTGCACTTAAAGACGGGGAAGTCGCTGACTCCGCTCATTGCACTCTCCAGTTCACTATGCTGTGGCGTAGTAACCGGGGAGTTTCTCACTATAGAGCATTTTTACTCGTTTTACTCCGTTTATTTCATCAATGAGCGTGGAAACTGGCGGTGGAACAAGCTCTCTCCACTCCTCTCGATCCTCGCTCATAAGCCTCCTAATGTAGGAACCTCTATACTTCTCCCTATTAAATTCTGGTGGTTCAATTATCTCGTAGCCCTCTTCGATGAATATGGATTTTATAACTGGGTTAAGTGTTATGACAGCATCGAATCTAGGGCTATATAGCTTCACATAGTGAACAGCTGTTCTATTCACTTCTAGTGTGGGGAGTGTTACAGTTATGATCTTTGATAAGTCAACGCCTCTCCACCTAAGACTACGCCTAATCATCTCGAGTCTCTCACCTGCGGTGAATGGATTCTCGGGGGTGTGGCTTTGACTAGCCATTCCAACAACTACCACAAGTTCTTCGAATAGGTTTAAGCAGTGCTCAATGGTGTATAGGTGCCCGTAATGAAATGGTTGAAATCTAGCGATCATTAGGCACCTTTTCAACTAAATCCCCTATTTGTAATGCTGAATTGGCAAATATAGAGTCTTAAACCTCTTTACCCACTACCTTTAATTCTGTTAATATGGTCTTCTAGTGTAGATATGACTTCTTTAATTCTCTCCCTCTCCATACTGACTAGGCATTGTTCAAGTAGTTCCTTTTTATACCTCTTATACTCATTCTGGCTGATTTCACCCCTAGAGATCATCGATTCCACTATTGAGGCGCACTCGCGGTCGATCCCCCTCTTCGTTGCGACCATTGCGAACACGTATGGGTATTTCTCATCCACGGGCCTAATCTCGATGAGCTTCAAAATCTCGGATTTTACAGCTAGATCCCTCACTTTCTCTAGCTCGGTTGACTCGAAGATAAAGCAACCGTATTTTTTCAATGCTTTAATTATTCTCTCAGCTAACTCCACATACCCGCTCATTTCTCATCGCCTAGTTTTGTCGACTTATATGGTATTTTAAGGGAGTCTAAGAGATACCTTACGAGCCACGCGTATACTGGATTACCCATGCTCTTCACTACGAATCCATTAGTGTACTTGGCTCTATACACTACTTCGCCTTTGTAGTTATAAATGATGATCAAGCCCTTAACAACTCTTTTGAAGTTACGTAGAAACCTTACATAGATTATAAAGTCCCCTTGCTCGATCCTTAGCTTAACTAGTTTAGCCTCACCTATGGCGTAGGTTGGTTTAATTGGCTCTTGGGATACTGTGAAACTCGTATATGGGGTTAACCCCTGATTCTTCTTGTAGACGTAGATTGTGGAGTTCAATACATGCTTTCCACTATTACTCCTCGACTTCTCTACCCTAAGCCCCATCAACTCGTAGTACGTAGACATACCTAGACCACTCATCCATAGATATAAACCAATCCCCCTTCTTTGAAGTCTATTCTTGGTTTATCTGCATCTACTAGTAGAGCCGTGTAATCGTGGAATAATTGACGGCTGACGCGGATTTCAGGTGCTTTTATTACTAGTTGCTTAACGTGTTGAATGCTTCTCTTGTCAACAAGTTTCCCATCGACGTCGTAAACATATACTTCTACATCATACTCCTCGAATTTAGGCTTCAGGTATACAATGACCTTAGGCATTCAAATCACTCTAGGCAGTTATTCTATACTTTGAGTAGTCCCTACTCATATACTCTGAATAAACATTCTTAATTACTCTTTCAGCGGCGCTCAGATCTATGCCGAGAGCGTTCTCGACTGCAGTGCTTAGTAGACTAGTCATTTTGAACTCTAACTCTCCCGAATACTTACTTCTTGGGACATAAGCCCTGACGAGGATCTTTAATGGAAGCTCCTCCATTAGTAAATTAAATTCCTCTGATACAACTATTTCGCCGCCAACTCTCTTACCAATAAGTAGTGTGGGTACTTTCGCCGGATCCTCTCCACCAGGATAAATAGTTGATTTTGGCAGTGGAGTAATGTCTAGGATGTCTATCCATAGCTCCTCCCTACTAAATCCCCACTGCTTCAATTTATCAAATACATACTCCTCAATCCCCGTTACTACTCTACGCCTATAGTCATGATCAAGTATTAATCTAAGTGTTTTCTCTAACTCATCTAGGCCTTTCGAAGAAGAAACAACTACCTCTCTACCCACTCTCCTCCACTCGGGCTTCCGCTCAACTAGTAGTCTACGACAGAGGTAGCCAAGCCTTGTATCTTCACTAAGTGCTTTATGCATCATCACTCCATACATATATGCATCCGTGAGCTCTAAGTAGTCTTTTAAACGACCCTCCTTCAACCCCAAAACTCTACTAGTTAACCCCAGTTCCTCGTCGAGTAGTGAGAGTGCTTCGTATAGTAATTTATCGAAAGATCTACACACGCTGTGGTAGTAGACATGCTCATACATATTGGCTTTAGCGTACATATACTGCTTGAACTCTCCCAGGGCAATTCTATCGAGTACAACTTGTGCTTTATCGCCCTCAATCAATGGATAAGTGTTTTTATAAAGCCTTTCATAGAGGATAGAGCCATACTCAATGGTCCCCGCGTAGTAACTATCCCTCCTGAGGAAGTCGATAACATCTGCTGGGTAATAGCCTTCTCTAACAATCCACCTTAAAACCCTGAGAAAGCCCTTTGGCTCCTCTTCACCCAGTATACTGTAAACGAGTGTCTTTAGTCCTGGCAACTCCTTATCTGCTCTATCAAGTAATTCATCGAGTAGGTGTTTAATGAGGAATAAACCGATCTTCTCGTGGTTTGAGAGCTCTCGGGGTATATTTCTCCTCCACAGTATTCCATGCTCAAATGCATGGCTAAAAGCTGTGTGTCCAGCGTCGTGTAGTAGGCCTGCAAGTCTAGAGGCCTCAATTAATACATGTGGATCATATCCCCCCAGCGCCTCCCTCCCATAAAACAATATTGTTTTTGAAACCATATCCTCAGCCATTAAACCAGTCAAGTGCATTGTACCTATACTGTGTTGAAACCTCGTGTGTACAGCACCGGGGTACACTAAGTGTGCTGTTTGAAGTTGCATTATGTACCTCAACCTCTGGATTAACACATTATTAATTACGGGTTCTTCAAACTCCGCATTGAAGTAGGCATATCCATAGAGGGGGTCACTAATCATCTTCCACGTGAGTTGACGGCTAGTTTTTAACACTAAACCACCTCTTAAAGGTGAAATTCTAAGTATAGGGAAAATGTATAAAAATGCATTAGTATAAAGACGAAGACTCTAATATACTAGTCCACTACTTCTTCGCGATCCAGCCCTCCTCAACGCGCTCGACTTTACCCTCCTTTCTGAGGTCGTGGAGTCTAGCTCTTACAGTATTGTAGTTTATGCCACTTAGCTTCGCGATCTCCTTTGGCATGAGTGGCTTTGACTGTTGCTTTAAAAACTCCAATAGCCTCTCCTTTACAGTCTTTGCCTCACTCAACTCGGATCCCCCTCATATAGGATCTCTTATGCGGGGTTTATAAATTAATCGTTTAAATACTCTTGTTTATCAAAATTAAGAGCCATAGAGTGTTATTTATCCAGAGGATATGTAATCGGTGGGAGCCGTGGCAGTAGCCATTATAACACACACCGATATGGATGGCGCCGGTGCTGCGGGATTATACATATACCTCTCCGGTATTCAAAACTATAAATTGTTCTTTACTGAACCATATCTACTCAATAAGACCCTAGCAAGGGTTCTCAACGCAAACTACGAGAGGCTAGTTCTCCTTGATATTGGCATAAATCCATCGGTATACAGTGAAGTAGTAGATTATATTAGTCGATTAAGAAAAAGGGGTGTTTCTATTGCTTGGTTTGACCACCACATATGGAGTGAAGAATGGCTTAGAGAGTTAAGGGATCTAGGAATGGATATATTCAACGACAAGTCGACGTGTGCTACAGGTGTAGTGGCTAAATACGTTGAGCCCCGTAGAAATCCAGTAGATTTAGTATTTGTGAGTGAATTAGTAAAAGGGGTTTGTGCAGGAGACTTGTGGAGATTCGACCACTGGATGGGGGGCTACTACCTGAGGCTTGTTAGGAGAGTAGATAGCAATACGTGGAGGAGGAACGTTGTTAAAACAATAGCGGAGGGTAGGTTGTGGAGTAGTGAATTTGATGAAAAGATCCTTACACACGTTGAATCGGAGTTAAAAGTGCTATCTTGTGGTTTGAGCACTCTAGATAAGTACGTAAATGGCCTTAAAATCGTAGTTGCAGAGAACAATGAGGAAGTTGAGAATAGCTTTATCGCCGCTTTTCTAATAGGACGATACAGTGCAGACATCGCAGTCCTCGCCTCAATTGATGGTAAACTGAGTTTTAGAAGTAGGAGTGTGAACGTCCGCGAGATAGCAGTACGCATGGGTGGGGGAGGTCACGTATACGCTTCAGGGGCTAAAATAGAGGTTCCATTAATGGTGAGGCTACTAGGTAGGATCGAGAGGAAGACTGTACTGAGCTATGTATTAAATAGAGTCGCAGATGTTGTAGCGAATATCCCGAGAGACCTACTTGTAGCTACTCAATAGCAAATTCTAGGTAGAAGATAGATCTCTCCATCTACATCTTTAATAACAAATGCTTTATTCCAATAGTAAAAAACACCTACAAGGCCGGCAACAATACCGCACTCTTCATCCCTTGTTAATTTACCCGGTATGTTTATACCCAGCGCCTTTGATAAAGCACCTAGACTTCCACATCCACTAGATTTAAGAGATGAAGCTGGGTGAGTTTCAATGACGTCTAAACCAGCTCTTCTCAACTCATCTGCGATCTTGACGGCCCTATCTACGAGCATATTCATTCCCCTCCAAGTTAGTGGCAGTACTTTAAACCCCATGCTCTTAGCTCTAAGATCTACTCTCCTATAGTGTCCACTAGTTTTTGGCCTCGTTAGTGGAGCATCTATAGACACTATTGAGGCTTTATGATGTAAAATAAAATTAGTGATTTCTAGATCTCCATACAGGCTTCCAGCGAATAATAGAGCAATTCTATTATCTTCTCCCACCTCTAAAATTGATACTCCACTAGGTCTTCTCTCACTCGCTGACAGGTCTAGTCCTGCACAAACTACCATTTAACCAGACTTCCCCTTTCAAAACCTATTCTCTCCGCGAATTCACTATACAATGCGTCAACACTTTTCATCCACGTGTATATCTCACTAGGGGATTTTGGATACTTAGATGTATATAGTTCTCGTGCTTTATTCATATAGCTCCTCACTAGTCTAAGCTCATTGAGGAGACTTGGTCTTCCCAGTAGCTTAATTAAAGTAGATACACCGTGAATTATCTTCTCGGCTAAGTCTCCCTTGGTGCCTAGGTCGTATACCATGGCGCCGTCAACTATTCTATTCTCCATGATCCACTCGTAGTCGCTATTGCTTAGCTTCTGCATATACATTCTAAGAATATCGAGACTCGCTTGCTTCGCGCCATACGCCTGGTTGTAGTCTATGTTAGCACCCCAAAGGGAGTACTCGTTTAAAACCCCGGATTCTAGTGCGTTTGACAAGTACTTAGCCACAATGTGTGAAGATAGCATAGATGACCCTATCCCTCCTCCATGAACAGGGTTAACAGTGTATGCAGCGTCACCTACAGAGGCTACATTTCTCCATACAAGAGTTGGCAGAGGCCTCCTAGTTGGTACAACTCCTCCACCAGCATGTAGTACCACACCGTTAAACAATGGCCTTAAATACTTATCATACTGCATCCTGGGGTTGTATAGTCCATTATTAATCACCCCTAAACCAACATTGACGACGCTGCCTTCACTATTTTTCGGAAAGAGCCACCAATAGCCACCCGGAGCTACTTCGAGGTCTAAGAATATCAATGCATAGTGTACTTCTCCGCTGTCAACTGTTCTATTGACCTTTACGATTTCTCTATACGCTATATTATAGTCTGTTACGTAAGGCTTCTCCGATATAGGCCACTCCGGAGGTAACTTACTCCTCACAGCTGGTCTATAGCCAGATGCGTCTATAAATGCATGAGCCTCGATCTCGTATAATCCACCGCCCACTTTCTTTACTTTTATTGCTTTTAAATAATTATCCCCCATTACAATGTCTACGACTACGTGTTGATCTAATAGAGTAACTCCTTTATCAAGACTCTGCTTCAACAACCACTGTCCAAACTTTAATCTATTAATACTAACCCCCTCCCCTGGGACAACAATGCTGTGCCTCCTACTAGGACTATAGATCTTTACACCTCTATACCTATGGTCTATGGTGTAATCAGGTACTTTAAGTTCTAACTCCTCAAAGTGGTGTATGCCAATAGCATCTCCACACACTCTATCACCGATCCTACCAGCTGGTTTACTCTCCACTAGAGCTACTCTCCAACCCATAGAAGCCAGGATGTAGGATGCGTAGAGACCTGCAACACCGGCACCAATGACGACTACGTCGTATTTCCCAGTAGTCATCATTAAACACCTAGTTACCCAACGATAGGTATTAACCGCGATGAGTTTAAATACTAGAATTCCTCGAGATTTCGAGATTGATGGATTACAACTGAAAGCTCCGCCTTTCAAGGCGGGGATGGATAGGAAAGCTTATAAATTTTCTCATTTTGATTATTCCTGGTGATGAGTTAATTGTTAGCTGTGGTTGCCCCTAAGCCCATGTGGGATGCGGGGTTTGCAACCACAGGGCAAATACACTATATGGGGGGATCTCTGGCCACCCCGACTGCCCCGCAGAGGACAGATGTAAACCCGAATAGATGCGGGGAACCAGTGAACCGCCCAAGGGGAACCCTCGCCCCTTAAGGGCGGGGAGGAGGTCAGTTAAAGGCATAAACTCTGATGTGAAGTGTAATGGGTTTTAAATAAATCCCCTTCTCTAAAGCGAGGAGGCATGATCACGGTAGAGTCTTCACTAACATACCTTCAACTATTATTGGTCTATACTCGTTTAGCAGGGTTATTGCTTCATCTAGTCTTGTCTCACTATTACTGTAGAGAGTGAGTAAGGGGTCTCCCTTGTTAACTCTATATCCTACCTTAGCGTGGAATTCTACCCCCGCGCCTTTATCTATTGGTGCACCAAGAGCTCTAGCGATTAAAGTTACTGCCGCGTTGTCGATGTGGGTAACGGCCCCTTCAATGGGTGATTTCAGTGTATATGTGTATCTTCCAACTGGGATATCGTTAGGGCTTACTCCTGGATTACCTCCCTGAGCTTCTATAATCTCCTTGAACTTCTCATATGCTTTTCCACTAAGGAAGATCTCTCTGGCGGCATCCGCTCCTGCACCGGGTTGAACCTTACCAGACATTTCCATTATTAAGCCAGCGAGCATTATGGCTTTATCCACAAGGCTCCTACTACCTCTCTTCTCAATGTGTGCTTTTAATGCTTCTCTAGCCTCAAGTGCCGGGCCAACACTGGTGCCTATTGGCTGTCCTCCATATGTTAGTGCGACTTTAATGGATATGTTTAAGAGCGAGCCTTGTCTAAGGAATAAGGATGCTAATTGCTCACCTCTAGGCATTTCCTGCACTTTGGCCCCTCTCCCCACCGGTATATCTATTACTAATTTCTCAACTCCCATAGCAAGCTTCTTGGACAATATACTGGCGATCATTTGTTGATCTGGGTCTATTGCAAGCTTTCTCTCAATATTAACAAAGATGTCGTCGGCGGGGGCTAGGTTTAGTCTACCTCCCCATGCTAGAACACCCTTTGTTTTCCTCACTATCTCAACTATCTCGCTTACCGTTAAATCAACTCTCGCCAATACCTCCATGGTATCAGCCGTTCCAGAGGGGCTTGTAATAGCCCTACTACTAGTTTTTGGTATGAGTAATCCAGCTGCTGAAACAATAGGGACCGATAATAAAGCGACCTTACTATTGCCAGGTACTCCTCCAATACTGTGTATACCATATGTTGTCTCCTCAAACTTCACTTTTACACCTGTTTCAACCATAGCTTTTATTAAGTACGAGAGTTCCTGGTCTGTCAATGGGTTGTATAACTGTGAGACTAGAAATGCAGCGATCTCTGCTTCGCCATAAACACCGTCAACGATGTCTCTTAAAAGCACCATGAACTCGGCTTCACTAAGTTTCTCGCCGCGGATCCTCTTCATCAATGAATTAAAACTAGGCGGTAGCCCAATTGGTTTAATTCCTATATAGTCCCCCTCTGAGACTCCAAGTCTACTGGCTAAATCACGCGGGATAAGGCACTCGCCCGGATTAGTCATAGTGCTCGTAGTTAAAACTACTGCGGAGTGGTGTTTATCTCCAATGGTGAGTAGTACTATACTGCCATTACCAACTCCAAGTATAGATGCATCTTGCTCGCTTAGAATAACAGTAGACTGAGTAAATGATAAATCCACGAATCTAGCTCTAAGAGTCCGCGCAGTCTTTTTACTCAAAACCAACCACCATCCGTTAAGGCAAAAACCAGTTATTAATGCAACCCCTTATAAATAGTACTCTATTGAAAGGCCCATCTCTACTTCTTAATCCTCTTCTTTACCTCCTCAATACGCTTCAATAACTCGTCACTAGTAAGCTCTGCCTTCTCCTCCATCAACATGTTTTCAATTACCCTACGAGCTAATTCACGAGTACCCGGGTCGAGGTCTCTCAAAGCATCTTCAATGAGTTTTCTCTTATCACGACCCGGCCTGTAAATAGCCATATATGCCCCTGTATCTAACTCCTTGAAGTAACAGCTATTATACTAACCAATAGTCATCTCCAGTATTCTACCACTATGTCTCTTAGTCGCTTTAGCGATAATAGTGTTCACAGTGTCAACGATCCTGCCGAGTCTCTCCCTTGAACGAGCCTCTGCATAAACCCTAATTTTCGGCTCAGTCCCGCTTTTCCTAACGAGAACCCATGAGTAGTCCCCATATTCATATCTATAACCATCAATATCTATTACCCTAATTGGCTCCCCGAGAGCACTATATAGCTCCGATACTAAATCCCCAAATACCTTGTCCCGTATAATGGGTGGATCTAGTACAAAGCTCCTCCTATCCCACGGATAATCCGGGATCCCCTCATCCATTAGGATCTTTGGGAAAGACTTACCAGTCTCCACAATAGCTTTAGTTACTATAGCTGCTTGAATTATGCCGTCAACCCATGCCCCCCAAGAAGTGTATATTAACTTCCAGGGCTCCCCAGCCATTACTACATTGCCCACCCCCAGCTCTTTAACCCTCTCATGGGTCTTACCTAGATTATACCTCTCGAGACTACCCCCCATTGCCTCAACAACTTCGTCTATAACAAAACCGGTATCTATGGAGACGACTACATGTCCCTTCTTCTCCTCGAGGATCTTCTTCGCGAAGAACGCTAGAACCCTATCTTGACGTATAAAGCCCTCAACGGGGTCAAGTACTGCGAGTCGATCGGCGTCTCCATCATGTGCGAGTACAACGACAGGGTTTGCTGAGCTATATATACCCATTAGTTTTTCAAGTATATCTCTCCTCGGCTCGGGAGGTCTAATAGTGAAGAAGCCTTCAGGGTTGCAGTTGAAAGTAAATGGTTTACCGCCAAGTGCTCTTACAATTGCTGGAGTTAGATAGTAGGATGCACCATTTGCGCAATCCACAGCTACGACTGGATTCCACCTTGCTCTCACCTCTCCAATGAACTCTAAAAGTCTCTCATAGTATTCTTCACCGGGGTTTTCTACGCCCGTGAAGACCCCTACTCTACTCCAATCAATACACTCTGGTTTCTCAACCATCGACTCAATTCTAGATTCAAGATCCCTGGTGAACTCGTATCCCATAGTGTCGTAGAATTTTAATCCATTGTATTCAGGTGGATTGTGGCTCGCTGTAACACTAACTCCCAACGCCTTCTCCTTCATGGCTTTAAAAGCCGCAACTGGGGTTGGCTCTAAGCCACCATAGACAACATCTACTCCAGTAGACATTAATCCAGCAGCCAATAAAAACGACACGAGAGGGCTGGTGGTCCTTGTATCGTGAACTATGTATGCTCTACTAGAGAGGCCGAGTCTACCCAGAGCATTGCCTATTTTAAAGACGAGTTCTGGTGTCAACTCCTCTGGGTACTTTAATCTAATACCAGCTGTACCAAAGAGCTTCAATCAACCTCACACTTGTCTACAACATTAATTGTATGCATTACTAAAACTATATTGATAACCCAGAATATTTATCTTAGGATAGGTGGAGTGCACTTGGAGGTTTATGTTGGGACCTCTGGCTGGCTGTATGATTGGAATGAGGGTGCAAGCCTAGACTGGTATATTGAAGAGAGTGGTTTAAATGCAATTGAATTAAACGCTAGTTTCTACCGTTTTCCATTTAGAAACCAAGTCGCTAGTTGGAGTAGGAAGGGTATTGGTTTAAGGTGGAGTATTAAGGTGCATAGATCAATTACGCACACGAGGAAGATGAGTGAGAAGGCTCTTGACACATGGTTTAAATTCCACGATTTATTCAAAGTAATGGATAACATCATAGACTACTACTTGTTTCAGCTACCTCCAAACTACTCATGTAGAGGGGAAAACCTGGCTAGAATAGTGGAGTTTAATGAAAACGTGAAGCTCGGTAATAGAATGGCTATTGAGTTCAGGCATGAATCCTGCTTTAATGAAACAGCACGTAGGTGGGCTGAGGAAAACAACATCGTAGTCGTCTCCATAGATGCCCCGATAGCTAAGTGGATAGTGTCAGTTAATGGATTTATCTATTTGAGAATGCATGGTAGGGAAGCCTGGTATGGATATGAATATAGTGAGAGCGAATTAATGGAGGTAGCTGATAGAATCAAGGCTCTAAACCCAAGGAGAGTGCATGTATTTTTCAACAATAACCACTGGATGCTGGAAAACGCGAGATTCATGAAGAGAGTGCTCGAGGAGAAATAGTAATTGATAGTCGACCTAGGGGAGATCTATAGAGATATATATGTTGAGGCCTCACGTACAGCACTAGAATTATCCAAGAAGTATGGTTACTTACCCTACATGGTGCAGAGATATATAGATATGCTAGGGGAGGAAGAAGCTTTAAAGCTACTTGAATCACTTGAAAAACCTGTTAAGCCCGTAGTTAGAGCAAACAATGTCTTAATCGAGCCAATTAAATTAAGGAGAAGACTCGAAAACATTGGATTTAAACTAGAAGAGATACCCTGGTCTCCTATATCATTTTGGATTGTAGGAGCGCCAAGTACACCGTCAATAGGTGCAACACATGAATACCTGAAGGGGTACTACTACCTACATAGAGATGCTACAAGCCTGATCCCCGTAGAGCTATTAATGCATGAGTATAATGGAAACGTCCTAGACGCCTGTGCAGCACCTGGTGGTAAAGCTACATATATAGGGCAGATCTTATGGGGCTCCAACAGCTTCGTTTTAGCCAACGACCTCGTTTTATACAGACTTAGAGCGCTAGTTGGACACGTAACTAGAATGAAGTTAAACAACATAGTTGTAACTTGGTGCGATGCCCGTAAACTTAGAGATAAGATCAATATGAGATTTCAGAGAATACTACTGGACTCACCTTGTAGTGGTGAGGGTAGAATATCGGTGGATCCGGGGAGGAAGACGAGGACTAGTATACTAGACCTCGCGATTATGGTTAAACGAGAGATTGAGCTATTGTATAGCGTAGTCGACTTAGCCGAGAAGGATGGATTAATAGCTTACGTAACATGTAGTATTGCACCTGAGGAAAACGAATACGTTGTAAATAAAGTACTAGATCGACGCGGGGATTTAGAGGTAGTGGAGTCCCCAGTGCGGTTATTTAAGTATAGTAGGGGCTTGACTCAGTATAGAACACTGAGGTTTAGGAGGGAGCTAGAGAACTGTATAAGAATATGGCCGCATATACACGGGCTATTTGGGTATACCATATGCCTTCTGAGAAAAAGAAGTTGAGATTTAGAAAAGGCGTATTGCCCCAGCACTTAAGGAGAAGATTTGTAAGGCTAATTATAGAGCTATATGGCGAGGACGTAGTATCCATGATTCCCGCATCGCTACGATACACGTGCTTCGAGCCGGGTTTATGTATAGTCTTCGAAGGCGATGGTAAATTAAACGGCTCCCTAACCATACTGTATGAAGGACCGTGGATAGCCTTTATTCTTGGGAAGCGTATAGTGCCGTCGATACCATTCGTTTCAAGAATATTCAGGGAAAAAGGAGTTAAAGCAGCGGTCTTGGTCAAGGAGCAGGGCATAAAGGCGTTTCTATATGGAAACGATATTTTACCAGAGAGCGTGATTAAGGTAATTCCACCGTTGAAGGGAGTATATGCTGTAGTAGATCCACTAGATGAGGAGGTAGTTGGATTTGTAGAGTGGAGTAACATAAAGAATGTATATGTAAATATATACGATGCCGGCGTCTTCCTTAGAAAACTAGGTTAGTAAACTAAGAACTCTACATTACTGAGTAGGCGTTTAAAGTACTCTAATACCTCATGAGGGACTAGAACATATACTTCTCCATCCTCGAAGTTCTCAATGTACTGTACTACTCTTACTAAAACATCACTAATACTACTAAAGCGCTCACTCAGCAATTTACTTGCTTCAATGAGCCTAGCCGTGCCGCTGGCTGGGAGAGCCTTTTTAATTATATCCAAGTCTCCGGCGTCTAGCACATCGGTGTTTAACTCTTCAAGTTCTTTTAGTATCGAAGCCACAGTATCAGGATTTCCAAGCGATTGTATGGCTAAGCCCATGTAATGCATAGTTTTCTCTAAAGCCTCCTGGTATTCGAGGTAATCCCGTTCACTCAGCTCTCGGTTTTTAATATCCCTCAGTAATCTATAGTATTTTACAAGCTGTACTAGGATACTTGAGTGTGATATAGCGCTATCTATATCGCTACTAAGGCCTCTATCTACTATATACCTAGTTACCTTTAGGAAAAGCCTTGTATCTTGATCACAATTATTTACTACAAAGTATGTAATGTTCCAGTAATTAATATTACCGAGCCTACTCTTCATACTCATAAACTTACTCGGGGTTTCATCACCCATGTATGAAATGCAAACAACTAAAACTCTAAACTTCTCTTTCATCGAGCTCTACACCACTATTTTATACACTGCACTCGCCCACTCTCTCAACCACAGTCCTCTCTAATTGTAGTTGAAATAGCTTATCATCAAAGACTAGTATGCTACCTCTACAACCAGTCTTTAATGCCCCAGCGGCAACGGCGTATCTTAAGGCCTCACCTGGATCTTTTGACTCTAAGTACCTAGCGTTGAAGAATGCATTAAAGGCGTCTCCCGCACCTGTGGTATCTATGGGTTTCCTAATTGGCTGTGTAAACCCCTTATAGCAGTTCCCGTCGGATTCAATAATTGTTGCTCCTCTAGCGCCTTGCTTTATAATAAGGATTTGTAAGCCATATTTAAAGAGATTATTTGTTTTCAATTTACTCTTGATTATTGAGAATTCCTTTTCATTAACAAATAATATATTGATGTATTTAAACAAGTCTAACCTAGAGGCGGCTTCAAGGGTAAAGCCTCCGGGGTCGTATGTTAACAGTATGGGGTATCCTTTAGCCCTATCATATGCTTCATCAACGAGCATTGGATGAGTAGAAGCTAGGTGTAATACATGGGCTTCTCTAAGTAACTCTCTGGGGACGTCGGATCCCCTTAACTCAATATTTGCACCTAGGTACCTAATCATTCTCCTCTCTCCACCGGGTTGTATTATGATCAACACTACTCCAGGTGCTTGATCAACCTTCTTAACATAGTCAACTCTAACTCCCAGTTGCTCTAGGTAACTTAAAGCATTTTGAGCTAACTCGTGTTTGGAGACGGAGGCGATTAAGTAAGCAGTGTGTCCATATTGAGATACTGCTGCAGCGTAGTTTGATGCAGCACCCCCGGGTCTAATATCCAAGTCTGTGGCAAATGTGCTTTCATCGGGTCCAGGTATGTTGTCCGTGTATATGGCTATATCGATGTTTAAATTCCCTAGAACTACGTGGGTGTAGCTTTGCCTCAATACTATCTCCAAGTTAATCTACGGATTAT
>JAJHRV010000082.1 GCA_020833525.1 Thermosphaera sp. | reverse complement strand
ATGCGGGGAACCAGTGAACCCCCTAAAGGAAACCATCGCCCCTTAAGGGCGGGGAGGAGGTCAGTTGAGTCTACGTGGGTTTACTGATTTAATGAGGTTGCCTAACTCCACTCTAAGCGGCTTAGGCGCTGTATTCTCAATCCTCGTCTACACTGGTTATAGATTGGAGCCTACTTCACTAGCCATAGCGTTTACAACGGGCTTCCTCGTTACGGCTTCATCAATGATTATTAATGATGTAGTCGACTTAGAGGTTGACAGGGTGAATAAGCCGTGGAAGCCTCTGCCAAGGGGCTTGATTAAGCCAAGTGTAGCCCTGAAGACGGCATACGTATTCATAGCTATAGCCATAGCACTAAACACACTACTAGGGCCATTGAGGACACTGGTGACAATAATATACTCAGCTATAGGAGTATCATACAACTACCTGAGGAAACACTGGTGGAGCCACACACTCGTAGCAGCCTCGACAACGGGGCCTATTATATATGGATATACATCAGCAGGGGCCCCAGTAGGGGAGGCATTGTTCACGGCGCTATTCACAATAGTAGTATTCAAAGTAACGCTTGGAAGAGAGTTTCTAAAGGCAATACAGGACATTGAGGGAGACTCAAAACTAGGATACAAGACAATAGCAACTGTCTATGGAGTAGAAAAAGCATCGAGAGCCATGCTCACAGTAGGCCTAGCTGGCTCAATAATAGCCCTATCAACAATAGCTCTAAATACAAGCACAGCATACAAAGCACTATTAACAATAGCCGCCACACTATACACAGTACAAGTAGTTGAAGCACACAGCCACAGAGGGGAAAGAGAGAGACTCGAAAAACCCCGAAAATACACACTAATAGCAATGTACATTGGGACAACAGCATTCTGGCTAAGCAAAATCCCTAACTAAACCTCAACCTAGACAATAGAAAGGGTATTATAGAGAAGACTGTGAAGCCAGCCAATCCATACAAAACAACCCCCACGAAAACACCAGTGGTTCTCGCAGCAAAGTAGACACACAGTAGTAGAGTACTAGATAGAGTAAATGCAAAAACCCTCCTCCAAAAACCACCAATAACTCTACAGACAGGAGCACTAGGCGTGAGAATAGATGCAAAGAGTGATATACCAAGACCAAAGAGGCCGGTAGAAGCCGCTAATTCAACCCCTCGAATAAACACATTGTAGAAACCTAGTATAATAGACGGCAGTACCAGGAAAGCCATTGGTTCAACAGGAGGCCTAGTATTACAGTGTAGTCTAGCATAGTAAGCTAAACCCCCAACTATAAATCCATATAAAACACCACCCAGTACATCCCAGTAGTAGTGAGCCCTCAAGGCAACCCTACTAGCCGATACACCCACAACCACGATGGTGGAGAGTATGTACACAAGCCTCCTCCCAGTAACAAGAGAAAGTGTAGACCAGAATGAAGTAGAAACCATGGCATGACCACTGGGGAAACCAGGCCCCGTAGCCTATATAATAGGGTTGGGAGGCCTAGGGGTATTGAATAAGTACTTGAGAAATATATCGAGAGACCCCGATAACACCACGGATGATACCAATGCAAAACCGGAGACGGGATCACCCAGTAAGAAGTATGTAAAAACACCTGCAACAAGGTAGAACTCTTCATCCCCAAGCCTCGTGAGGAGAACCCAGAGATCCACGCTCCAAGTAAGGATGGCAGTGAAGAGTATTGAAGCCACAGCCACGATCACTAGGCAAATTAGTAAATCCAGTGGTTTCACAAAACCCACCTAGCAAAGAATTATTAACTAGTGGAGATAATAGAATGTAAGGGAATGATGAAACGACGGTAGGCAGATCCGTGAAGAACGATTCCCCAATCTGACAAAACAATTCACTATACAAGACCCATTGTTAAACTTAAGAAATAATTTAGTTAAAACAATTGTAATAAAACATATAAACCATACCCATAAATTTAGTAAATTGAGGTGGTGTAAATGCCTCTCTGGAAGTGCCAAGTGTGCGGCCTAGTGTATGAAGGCCCCGAACCACCAGATAAATGCCCTAAATGCGGCGCACCAAGAGATAAATTCAACCAGTTGACTCAACAGGAGGAGGAATTAGTGAAGAGGTCTAGGTATACCAACTACCTCCACATGAAGGCGTACACTCTATTGAAGGAACTACTAGGAGTAGCCGAGGAGGGTATAAAGGACAATCTAGACCCTGGGTGCCTGAAGATATTCAGTGAAGAGAGGGAATTCGCACTAGTGACAATGCAGAAGATCATGGCTGAGCTAGAGACACACATGAAGAAAGGGAAGTGGAATTAGCAATACTCAACTACATTTATTTTTATTAATACTTAGTCCACATATCCATAAACCAGGTGTATAGATTTGTTTGGCAAAAACCCAATAGACCTTCCTCAAGGAAGAAAACTAGCTAGAGATGAAGTCGCAGACGCACTACGCCAAGCAATAATCGCGGAGTTAGATGCAATAACATTCTACCTACAATTAGCGAGAGCAATAGAAGATGAGAAGATAAGAAGGGTTTTCGAGGACATTGCTAGAGAGGAAAAAACACACGTTGGAGAGTTCCTAGCAGTCTTGAAAACCATAGACCAAGAGCAAGTCGAGGAGTTGGAGAAAAAAGCTAGAGAAGTAGAGGAATTAACAGGTTTGAAGACAAATGCTCTTCAAACGGAGAGAAAGAATGTAGGAGACACCGGATCAGTAGAGGAGGTGGTGAAAAACACAGTTAAGAAAATAGTGTTGGAGAATAGGAGAGTAATTGACAAACTACCAGTCACTATCCTTGGTAGAGGAGTAGACGCTGTACCAGTAGAGATCATTAAGGAGGGTAAATTAGAGAGAGCCGTACTACCCCTGTTAGAGTTCTCCGAGAAGTTTAAGATAAGCCAGAGGGCAATAGACACTTACACATCCAGCCGTGGAGTCTTAGAAATGCCCGAAGCCCATAGAGCAGGTTATTCACTAGCAGTGAGGGAAGAGGAATACGTCATTGAAGTCATTAAAAACAATAGTTTAAAAATGAAGAGGACCGATTGGAGTCAACCTGGTCAATCAGTTGAAGACGTTGCAAAAGCAGTTGTAGAGATAACTAGGAGGGGTGGTGTAAAGCCAATAGTCCTCGTAGTTAACCCAGTTGACTATGCAAAGCTCCTCGTAGTCGATGGGAGAACAGGGGTGATGGATCTAGAGAGGCTAAAGCAACTAGTAGATGCCATAGTGTATACACACTCACTGAGAGAGGGCGAGTCAATAGTGTTGAGCTCGACGAGCAATACACTAGACATCGTGTACGGGGCAAACGCAGAAGTAGACTACATAGGCCCGGAAAACGGATACCACGTCTACAGAGTATGGAGTACACTAGCAGTGAGGATTAAAGCGCCGGATAGAATAGTAGTGTTGAGTAAGGAGTGATGAACGATGTCCGCTCACTCTAAAATAATTGAATTCATCCAACTAGAGAAGAAGTATGCAGAGGAGTTGAAAAACCTAGCTGAAGCCACTAAACACCCTGTACTTAGAACACTCTTCCTAGGAATAGCACAAGACTCCCTAAAACACAGTATGATGTATGAAGCAATACTCCAGCTTACCTCACAAATACAGCCATTTATATCCCTCGAGGAACTAAAGAACATAGCTACAACAATTTCTAAACACATTGAGACAGAGTTGAAAATGCTTGAAGAAGCGAGAAAACTACTATCCACGAGCCAGGATCCAAGGATAAAACTACTCGTAGCAGCAATAGCAGATGATGAGGCAAAACACCATGCTCTCCTCCTTACCATTAAGAAAAACATAGCGGAGGAAGAGGCATTTACGGAGGAAATATACTGGAACCTTGTCTGGAAGGATAGCCCCTGGCATGGGACTCCAGGGGGTTAACCTATATTTTTAAATAGACTTGGAAGGTATGAATTGAACTCGGTTGATTTAATTGCG
Source organism: Thermosphaera sp. (assembly GCA_020833525.1). Classification (GTDB taxonomy): domain Archaea; phylum Thermoproteota; class Thermoprotei_A; order Sulfolobales; family Desulfurococcaceae; genus UBA285. The sequence continues at coordinate 1,060 of JAJHRV010000082.1, read as the reverse complement.
TAGAGTAGAGGTGTTAATACATCCAACTTGTTCATCGAGTTATAGCCTCATTAAGAAGCTAATTGAGAAAAACACTATTAGTAGAGTTAAACTAGTATCAATGGAAAACCCGTTTCAAATAATTAATTATAAGGCTTGGAGTGTTCCATGGGTAATAGTGGATGGCCAAGCCGTTGCCGCAGACCCAATAGAATACCCCGAGCTCGAAGCCATAATTGAAAATAGAGAGCTAGTAATAAGAGATCCCTTGGAGGCATTTAAAAACACTATTATACATAGCGGTTATCTCTCAAGCATAGTTGCATTGTGGGGATCCATAAACCCCGTATTAAACAATGAAGTTATCAATGTAGCTATTCGAGAGCCAATCACGAAGATCAATGTAGAATATGTGAGGGAGAGAATAGTGGAGAAGAAGGAAGAGATTTACAGAGAAACAATAGACGTAGCTCATAGAACACTAGGAGTAGCATTTGTCAGGGAGTTACTGTGGGCTAGTAGAGGTGAGTTGACGGAGGATGATCTAATCAAATACATTAACCCCCTCATAGTTAAAACATGGCTAATCGCAAAGGCAAGTATTGGTAGAATTGGACTACCCAGAGACCCCTGGAGTAGAGGAAGTGAATCAGCAGAAGCAATATCAAACTTCATATCCAGGAGTGCGAGGGGAATACTAAATAAAGTTAGGAGAGAGTATGAGGAAATAACTAGCGATCAAGACTACTGGATGGTAATACGTGGAATAAGTGATCAAGTCTAAATCATAGTTTTTAATCAAGCCGGTAGAATAGTGGGGCCGCGGGGATTTGAACCCCGGGTCACGGGGGCCCAAGCCCCGCATCCTAGCCAGGCTAGACTACGGCCCCTGTTTCCTACACCATTTAGATTAATTACTTGTAAGGGGTCTTTTTATTTATTCTCTATTCTAAGTATCGTGTATGCCTGCTTCTTGTATTGGACTATGCTCCTAGTTTCAGCTGGGTCTATCCCTCTTAGAGCCGCCAGCTTCGCGCTCACTAGCCCTAATACAAGGCTACCATAGAGTAGCTTCTCGAGT
>JAJHRV010000019.1 GCA_020833525.1 Thermosphaera sp. | reverse complement strand
CTGCTGCACCCCCAGGATGGGAAGAGCCGACATCGATGTAGCAAACCGCGGGGTCGATGGGAGCTCTCACCCGCGACGACCCTGTTATCCCCGGGGTAACTTTTCTGTCATGCCCGGCCCCCACCGAAGGGGGCACGAGCGTTCGCTAGGCCACGGTTTCCCGGCCGGACCCCTTGTGTTCAAGGGTCCGGTCAGGCCGCCTTTTGCCCTTGCACTCTACGGTGGGTTTCTGTCCCACCTGAGGCGACCTTTGGGCGCCCGTGTTATCTTTTCGCGGGCGTGCCGCCCCAGCCGAACCGCCCACCTGGCGTTGTCCCCCGGGGATCCCCGGGGTAAGGCCCCCAGGTCACGGTAGGTGGTGTTTCATTGCCGCCTCCACAGCACCCGGAGGCGCTGCTTCACAGGCTCCCACCTACGCTACGTACCATGACCCAGGGGCCAGCGCCAGGCTGCGGTGAAGCTCCACGGGGACTTATCGCCCAGCGGGGGGTCGCCGGCCTATGCACCGGCTCCGTGTATTCACGGGGCCCCAGGCCAGGACAGTGGGGACCTCGTTGATCCATTCATGCGCGCCGGAACTCTCGAGGAGCCGTGTACGGGTTTAACCCGTACACTAGGCTCATACCCGGCAAGGCATTTGGCTACCTTAAGAGGGTCAGAGCTGGGCCCCAGCCTCCCATGATGGGAGAGCTGGGTTTACCCCCGGCCTTCAGCGGCGCTTCGCCGGGTTGGACCCCGGTTTCACGGACCGCCAGTGGCCAGGATTCGGCCCCCGTTCAAACCCTTTCGGGCTTGCGGGGACCTATGTTTTTATTAAACAGTCAGGTCCCCCTAGTCACTGCGACCTGCGGTCCCAGGGTTATCCCCCAAGACCGCAGGCACCCCTTCTCCCGAAGTTACGGGGCCAATTTGCCGAGTTCCCTGGCCTGGGTTAGCCCCCAGACGCCTTGGGCTTCTCACCCAGGGGCACCTGTGTCGGTTCTCGGTACGGTCGCGGGGGATCGTTCCCCGCCCCCTTTTCAAGGGCCCCCGGGGTCGGTGGAAGGGCCATACGGCCCCCATTCCCGGCTTCAGCCCCTTCTCACCGTGACGGTACTCCGGGGCCTTCACCGGTTAGCCGGGTCGCGGCTATTCAGCCGCCCCCGGTCCACCTACCCGGAGGCGTCGGAGGCGGGGCTTGCGTTGCCGCACCTACCCCCGCGGCACGGGAATATTAACCCGTTTCCCCTTCCCCGGGTCCGTGTTACGGCCCGGGTTAGGACCGGCTAACCCTCGGCCGACGACCGTTGCCGAGGAACCCTTGCCCTTTCCGGCGGAGGGGATTCCCACCCCTCTTCGCTGTTACTGCCGCCGGGATCTGCACCCGGAGCGGGTCCACCGGACCTCACGGCCCGGCTTCTACCCCACCCCGGCGCCCGCCTACCGGATCACGGCTCCAGCGGAGCCGTGCCCCGGGGTCTCGGCGGCCGGCTTAAGCCCCGACCAATCTTCGGGGCCCCGCGGCTCGGCGGGTGAGCTGTTACGCACTCCTTCTCCGGTGGCTTCCCACAGTTTAGTGGCGGGAAGCCGCCTTTAGAGGATGGCTGCTGTTAGGCCCACCTCCCCGCTGTCTAAGCCGCGGGACGCCCTTTGAGATTGGCACTTAGCCGGCACTTAGGGGCCTTAACCCCGGTCCCGGTTGTTCCCGTCTCGGCCCCCAAGCTTACCCCTGAGGGCCCCACTCCCGCCTTCTACGGCGGCCACGGGTTCGGAGTTGGACTGGGAGCCGAGGCCTTTCGGCCTCCGCACCCCCAATCCGTAGCTCTACCCCGTGACCAGCCTCCAGCGGGGCTGGGTTGAGGCCCACTTCGGCGGGAACCAGCTATCACCGAGCTTGATTGGTCTTTTGCCCCTAGACGGGGGTCATGGGAACGAGTTGCACGTCAGAACCCTTTCGGGCCTCCACCGGGGTTTCCCCCGGCTTCACCCTGCCCCCGCCTAGATCGCTCGGTTTCTGGTCCCACGGCAGTGACTCCGGGCCCTTTGGGACCCCGCCCCTCGCCGGGTTTAAACCCGGCTGCGGGCATGTCGGTTTCCCTACGCCTACAGGGCTTTGACCCCTTTAGGCTCGCCACTGCCGTGGACTCCCCGGCCCGTGTTTCAAGACGGACGGTGCGACCCTGGTCCACCCCCTCGTACTCCCCGGTCGCCCGGGTTTCCTTCAGGGGGCTTCACTCCTTTCAGGCCGCACCGTATGTAGCCGCCCGGTTTCAGGCTCTTTTCACCCCCCTTTCGGGGTACTTTTCAGCTTTCCCTCACGGTACTTAGTTCGCTATCGGTCTCGGGACGTATTTAGCCTTGGAGGTCGGTGACCCCCAACTTCCCACGGCAAAACCAAGCCGTGGTACTCTGCTCCACGGCACGGACCCCCGTGGTTTAGCCTACGGGACTATAACCCTCTACGGTGGGGCTTTTCAGCCCACTTCGGCTACCACGGATCGGTCCGCTGGGGTCTAGCCCCAGCCGTGGAGCCGTAACCCCACATCCCCCCACGGTTATCCCGTAGGGGTTTGGTTTAGACTTCCCCCCTTTCGGTCGCCCCTACTCAGGGGATCTCGTTTGATTTCTTCTCCTCCCCCTACTAAGATGTTTCCGTTCGGGGGGTTCCCGCCCGGTACTCCCAGTTGCCTGGTTTCCCGGGCGCCACGGGTTAACCCCGTGGCGGGAAGTCCCATTCGGCGATCCCGGGTTCAACGGTTGCATGCGCCTACCCCGGGCTTATCGCAGCTTGCCACGGCCTTCCTCGGCGCCCGAGCCGAGCCATCCACCGGGCGGCGTCCTCGCCACAGCCCCCCGGGTAGCGGGGATACCCGCTCCGTGGGTTCGACTAATACCCTGGGTTCAAGGGCCCCTCTGTAGCGCTCATCACCACACACTGGCTCACGCCTTCACACGGGGCATCAGCAATCCCCGTGTTGCATCAACATTGAGAATAGAGGTGGGCCCGCAGAAACCCAGCCGCACCGTCCCCGGGCACCCTACTTAGAGGCAGGAGGTGATCCAGCCGCACCTTCCGGTACGGCTACCTTGTTACGACTTCTCCCCCCTCAGGAAGGGGGAGTTCGACCTGACCAACAAGGCCAGGCCTCACTCCCCCTTCCCTTGGGTGGAGCGACGGGCGGTGTGTGCAAGGAGCAGGGACGTATTCACCGCGCGATGTTGACGCGCGGTTACTAGGGATTCCTCGTTCACGAGGGCGAGTTGCAGCCCTCGATCCCAACTGCAGCGGGGTTTGAGGGATTACCTCCCCCTTTCGGGGTCGGAACCCGCTGTCCCCGCCATTGTAGCCCGCGTGTAGCCCGGGGGATTCCCGGCCGTGGTCCCGGGTTGGTAAGGAAGCGTAAGTAAAAATGGATTCATTGAATAGGAGCTAACTTTTATTCTATCATCTTTTATCCTGGATAATCTTTCTTTATGAGCAGGGTTTTGTAGGTAGAGAGCTACAATCCACGGATTTCTATCTATGTGTATTTCGTATCCATCTTTTTTATCGGCTTTACTGGTAATTACACCGAGGCTATGCAGTACCTGCCGCATCCAATCTCTGAGCTCTCTACTCTTTGTCTTTATTCCAATACGTAGGTAGTAGTATGTTTTTCCATTGGCTTTCTTCTTGACTTGCTCTATCCAGCCATCTCCGTCTATGAATCCAACAATATACCATAAGGGATCGCATCTGATGGGAGGTTTTAGTAAATATGATTTTTTACCAGTTCTTATACCATTACTGAGCAGATAGCTGTAGAAGACCTTATCTCTCATCTTTATTTTCCATACATCCGCACTTCTATCGAAAAATACTGACGATATCTTGATATTGCTATTCCTAATAAACTCTACTAGCCAATCAATAAATCTCCTGTCTTTTTGAGCAAGTACCATACATCCACTACTCTCAAGATGCCCATCTGCGGCAATTAGGCCACACAAATAAGACCAAGAGTCCAAGATAGAACCATCAAGTCTCAAACAACTCGCCCAGGAACCACGGCTTTCGGGGCCTCAGCGGGGCCCTCATGGGAGAAGCCCCTATGCTGACCTGCCGTGGCCCCCTCCTTCCTCCGCCTTAAACGGCGGCAGTCCCCCCAGTGTGCCCCTAGCCCAGAGGCCAGGGTAGCAACTGGGGGCGGGGGTCTCGCTCGCTCAGCCCCCTGGTGGGGTCATGTCAATCTAACCTTAAATCTCCCGCTATCGATGCCGAGACACTCCCGAGAGAGAATTATGTAACCAGCCAGTAACTCTTAACACCTATTTTTCAGACTGACAACCCCCTTGGCACTAGATCCTCTATCAGCATCCCACAAACCAGCCAACCAATACAACTAGTAATCACACATAAGACAACCCCCCACGCAAGGGTTTGCTGGACTTAACCAGACATCTCACGACACGAGCTGGCGACGGCCATGCACCTCCTCTCAGCGCGTCGGGCAAGGCCTTTAACCTGGCCGTCATCCTGCTGTCTCCCCCGGTAAGATTCCCGGCGTTGACTCCAATTGAACCGCAGGCTCCACCCCTTGTGGTGCTCCCCCGCCAATTCCTTTGAGTTTCAGCCTTGCGGCCGTACTCCCCAGGCGGCGGGCTTAACGGCTTCCCTGCGCCACTGGGTGGGCTCTAAGCCCACCCAACAGCTAGCCCGCATCGTTTACAGCCGGGACTCTCCGGGGTACGGCCGTGTCGCACGGCACGTACCTACCCGGGTATCTAATCCGGTTCGCTCCCCCGGCTTTCGCCCCTCACCGTCGGGCGCGTTCCAGCCGAGCGCCTTCGCCACGGGTGGTCCTCCCGGGATTAACGGATTTCGCCCCTACCCCGGGAGTACCCTCGGCCTCTCCCGCCCCCTAGCCCGGCAGTATCTCCCCCACTCCCCGGGTTGAGCCCGGGGGTTTTAGGGGAGACTTGCCGGGCCGGCTACGGGCGCTTTAGGCCCAATAATCACCCCGACCAGGCGCGCCGGGGATCTTTATAATGACCCCCGGTCTCGCGGGGCCGGTATTACCGCGGCGGCTGACACCGGACTTGCCCCCCGCTTACTACCCCCGCCATCTTACGGCGGGGAACAGCCCCCTTATCGGGGGCACTCGGGGTGACCCCGTCACGGTTTCCCGCATTCCGCTAGAGTGTCCCACACGTGGGATTCACTCTATTTGCGGAGGTTTCGCGCCTGGTGCGCCCCGTAGGGCCTGGGCCCTTGTCTCAGTGCCCATCTGGGGGCTCCCGCTCTCACGGCCCCTACCCGTCTTAGGCTTGGCGGGCCGTTACCCCGCCAACTACCTGATGGGCCGCAGCCCCATCCTCGGGCGGTGTAGTGGCGTTAACCCCCACTACACCCTTTCGGGGAGGAACCCTTCCAGGCCTCCTCCCCTATGGGGGATTAGCACCAGTTTCCCGGTGTTATCCCCCTCCCGAGGGTAGGTTAGCTACGTGTTACTCAGCCGTCCGCCACGCCCCGCAGCGGCGGAGCGTGCGACTCCCATGGCTTAGCCCCACCCCAATAGCGGTCGGGGCCGGCAGGATCAACCGGAGTTACGGCCGCAGGGTGCCCGGGGAATCCGGGGCTGGGTTTCTGCGAGCCCACCTCCGTCAGACCCGAGGTTAGAGGGGTAAGTCCCCTCTACTTCTCGGGTCTCCATGTTTTAGGTAAGTGTCCTTTATTTTATTCCTCTTAGGGGGTTTAAAAACTTTGCGCTCACCAACCAGTGGAGAAACCTGTACCCGCGGCAGGAGGCCGGCTTTTCACCCACCGGGCTAAGCCCGGCGTCTAAGCGACGCCGCCGCCGGGTTGCCGCGGGCAATCAACAATATAAGTAATCCCCCTAATAGCGCTTCAACACCCTCGGTATTTCAATTAGAGACCACACTGTCTCGATAGGGGTGCAGTCGAGTGGTTTTTCCCTCCCACTCCTATCTACAAGTATAAAATCAACGCCCACAGACCTCGAGGCAACGCAGTCTACTAGTCTATCACCAACGTAAACGGCTTCCGCGGGATCAACCCTTAAACCCTCTAAAACCCTACTAATAACGTCCGGGTACGGCTTCCCCCTAACACCCGGCTCAACACCAGAGATGTATTGGAAGTAATCAATAACGCCAAGGTATTCGAGAAACTCTACAATTCTACCAAGCACACTCGAAGAGGCAATAGCTAGTTTAAACCCCATACTCCTCAACTCCGAGAGAGCGGGGATCACGTCAGGAAACAACCTAACCATACTCCTCCAGTGCTCCCTAATAAGACTCCTCCTCACAGATAGAAACTCCTCAACCACTCCAGGCGATAAACCACTCCCCAAAACCCTTGAAACAACATCGTCGAGAGGGTAGCCAATAAAACCCCGGACGAGATCAGGGTCTACGCGGACACCAACCCTCCTACCAGCCTCCACGAAACTCCAAACAATAAAATCCTCACTATCAACAATAGTCCCATCAAGATCAAATATCACAAGAGACTTCAAAATCAACCACCAAGAATATAATCAATGAATTCAACAACACCGAGCCCACTAGGCTTAGATAAAACAAATCTAACACACTCCTTCAACTCATCATCCGCATTAGCCACAGCCGCTGAGTACCCTAGAACACTTAGAAATGAGGAGTCCATGTAGCTATCCCCCACACCACCAGCTTCAGCAGGGTCGATGCCAAGCCTTCCAAGTATATACAAGACAGCCCTCTTCTTGTCCACATCAACCTGCCTAACATGTAGAGCATAACCACTATAATCAACTGTAAAACCGGGATAACGAGATTCAACAAACCTCCTCAACTTAACTAAAATACTCCTCGCCCCACCAACATACTCCCTCTTCAACTTCAATACATACTCAAAAACCCTAAACCTATTCTGCCAGGAGTCCTCGAGGAAAACCCCATACTCACGGAGCAATGCTTCATAGGGCTCCCTAGCAGACTTAGTCGCCAAGCCCACCAAGCCCCACTCATCATAGTAAACAAGACTACCAGTCTCACCAATAACCGGTCCATTTAAACCAATATACCTAGATAAACCAACAACAATGGGAAGTGCATTACTAGAAACAAGTGAAACAATAACACCCGAGTCAACAACCCTCCTCAACGCGGCAATAGCCTCTAAGCTAAACCTATAGGAAGACCTATCAATAGTCAGTGTCCCGTCAATATCTAAAAACAACGCCTTAACCCTCACCACCAAGCCCACCGTATATAAGTAAACTTTAATGAGACTATAGAAAAGCAAGGTTGATAAATACTTTAAACCGCGATCAATCCGTGGAAAGGGATATTGGTGGGATAAATAAATATTCACGTAAGGCCCATGTTGATATATAAATCCAAGCATGAATAAGTGAACACGGGTAAATACATGCTTTTAAACCCGTAGGTGGGCTCTATTGGGAGACTACATGAAGTTCGCATTTATGTGCCGGGAGAGAAGGCAAAGCCTCAACACACGCGTAGCAGTTATTGGAGCAGGGCCCGCTGGATTATCAGCCACGGGCTTCCTAGCATGTAGTGGATACGATGTAGACGTCTACGATAAGCAACCACTACCAGGTGGATTAATGACCTTCGCGATACCATCGTGGAGAATACCACCTAGTAGAGTACTAGATGGCGCGAGGGAATTAGAGGAGAAATTCAACGTTAAAATCATAACACGGAGTAAAGTATACGCAGGTGAAGAAACACACGAAGAAGGAGACGACCTAGTCGAGAAAAGAATAAACCTTGAAGACATACTATCACAATACGACCTCGTATTAATAACCACTGGCACGTGGATCTCGAAAATACCCAAACTACCTGGTACAGGATCCCAGGGGGTTACGACGGCACTGGAATACCTATACAAGTGGAAAATACACGAGTACAAGTTAGCGCCAGTAAAACCACCCATAGCTAAGAGAGTAGTGGTCATAGGTGGAGGATACAGTGCGGTAGACGCTGCAGAGAGAGCACTCAAAACAGGCGCAGAAGTACACCTAGTGTACAGAAGAACCATTAGAGAAGCACCCGCAGGAATATATGAAATCGAGAGAATAAAGAGAGAAGGAGTAGCATTCACAGAGTTAGCATCACCAGTCGAGATCATAGAGAAGAATGGCGTAGCCATCGGGGTGAAATTCCAGAAGATGACGCTAGGACCACCAGACGAAACAGGCAGACCGAGGCCAATCCCTATTCCAGGCGGAGAATTCATAGTAGACGCTGATCTCGTAGTATTCGCAACAGGCGAATCACCCACACCACCGATTTCACCTTCAAGAGCGGAAGCAGTAGGTATTAAATTAAATAAAGATGGCTCAATATGGGTAAACGACATAATGCAGACAAGCAACCCCAAGGTATTTGCAGCCGGGGACGTTGTCCACGGTGCGAGTAGAATAGGGCCGGCGATTAGAAGCAGTTTAAAAGCTGCTAGGTACATGCACAACTGGTTCATGGCCAAAACAGGTAGAATGGTTACACCAGGGGTGATCGCACAGTGACCCAAGACCCAGCCGTAAAGTACCTTAGAACAATAGATCTCGGTAGGTGCATTGGCTGCGGAGCCTGTGAAGCAGCCTGCGAGTTCGTGCATGGAGCACCATTCATAGTAGTCCACAGAACAAGCGTGGGCTTAGACATACCCATATCATGCATGCACTGCGCTAAAGCACCATGCGTCGCCGCATGCCCCACAGGCGCTATGACTATAGACAACAGAGGAGCAGTCTATGTTGAGCAAAGCAAGTGCATTGGGTGCCTTGCATGCCTATATGCATGCCCATTCGGTATTCCAGAGCTAGATAGAGCTACGAGAACAGCTGTCAAATGCCACTTATGCATGGATCTAAGGAGGGAGGGGCTGGAGCCAGCTTGTAGTGCTATATGCCCAGCGAATGCAATACTATATGGTGAAGACGCACTTGTGTTTCAACTAGCTAAAAAGAGGACAGCGGAGTCCATGGCAAAAGCAAGATTTGAATTTGAATTCCGCGGGGTTTAAAGGGAAGAAAAACAATGATCGAAATCGCTATTATTATTTTCTACATACTTGCATTACTACTACTCGCGAGTTCACACCGGACTGTAGAGCCCTCTTTAAAAAAGCTGATCAAGGTATTCTCATACACAATACTAGTCGCGGACACTATACTAATGCATCAATATAAATACATAGATTACATATCACTCGTCCTCGGAATATCCTTCTCGGCGATCTCACTATTCATCTCCACATACACCCTAGAGTACATTAAAATCCAGCACTATCCACACGTACTAGAGCCCCTAATGGACTTTTTCCTACTATCAATAATAACGACGTACATAGCGCCAAGCCTAGTAATCCTCGCTACATCCTGGACTATTGGAGAGATAATTGGATACATGCTGGTGAAACTTGGAGAAGAACACTCCATAGAGGGCTCTCTGACTTCATCACGCGGATTCATTTTCACATCTACATTGACCTACGAACTATCCGTCTTCACTATGATCGCTCTAAGTATAGTGTTTACATCTGCAAATGTAGGGTTGAGAACACTCCTAGAGCCTTTCACCACTGGAGAAGCAAGGATCACTGCTAGTCCATACATAATACCCCTTCTCTTCCTGGGCTTCATAGTTAAGACAGCAAATATACCATTACACTTCTGGCTACCGAGTGCACACTCAAGTGCCCCATCACCAGCATCAGCCGCATTGAGTGGTTTAATGGTATCTCTGGGTTACTACGGTTTACTCAGAATACTCCAATATGTTGACGTATCCCCACTCATTTATCCCATCACATGGTTCTTTACAGTAGTAGGCTTACTCTCCATACTATATGGCGGTCTTCAAGCAATTCAACAGAGAGATGCTAAAAAACTCCTCGCGTACTCCACTATAGCTACAGATGGCTTTATAAGTCTATTATTCGCACACTACATTACTTTTCCAAGCCCCACAACACTATGGACTCTAATACTAGGGATCTTAATGCACGCCGCATACAAAACAACACTGTTCTCTGAGGCAGGCCTCATTGAAGCAATATATGGGACACGCTACATCCACGGAGTAAGGGTATTCACAGCTACAGCTCCACTCTCCACTCTTGGAGGTTTAATGGCGGTATTTACACTAGTGGGTGTGCCGGGAACAATAGGATTTATCGTAAAAATATTCTCGATATTTAACTGTATTGCAATCTATAGTGAAGACCATGTAGTATCCCTTACACTGCTTCTAGGCATTACACTGTACATAGCTCTATCCGCAATAGTGGGTTTGAAATACGCACAAATATACATAGGTGGAAAACCCTTGAAAATACCGTCTTTAATAGAAAGCCCAGATAATGCAATACAATTACCCATCACCGCGCTAGGCTCTCTAAACATAGTTTTTAACCTAGCTCTTCCAGTACTACAGCCAACTGAAGTCTCCTATGTATTTTCATCATCGTCTCTAATTTCTCTACTCGCATTGTTTACAATATACATGAATTTCAAAGCCGCTACTAGAGGTGTTGCTCCCAGATGAATAACGCACTAGTAAAAGTTATTTATTCATCATCCGTCTTCATACCGATACTAATAGGATCAATAATGGTCGACTCCTACCCAAGAATCAGTAAATTACTGAGGATAATGGGATTTACTGCGCCACCACTACTCTTCATACTAACAGGCTACATAAGGCTCTTAGACTACCAGCTTGTATTGACGCTAGTCACAGTAATCGCAGCCCTGGGGATTAGTCTACATAGTGAAGCATACTACAGGGTCTTGTATGGTACATCTAGGTTTTTCCAGATCTCTATTGACGTCATACTAGCATCTCTACTACTCCTATACTCAAGTACGTATTTCATAGAGTTGATAATTTACTGGTTCATCTTAGATATATTTATAGCACTAGTCGCCATCACCATGGAGTATGGAGCGGAGAACCTACCAGTTGCATCAACATACATTGCACTATGCATTGCACCTAGCGATATAGCATTATTAACCATGTGGGCTCTACTAGCATCCAGCTACGGCCTCGACTACTCGATATTCATAAATCTAAATACAATACCACAAACACCTCTAAACCTAGACTATATCACTTCACTCATTATCACAGTAGGCTTTGCCGCGAAAATAGGTCAAATCCCCTTCCACTCCTGGATACCCATCGTCTATGGTAAATCACCAACCCACGTATCCGCAATACTAAGTGGTGTTGTGAGTAAAATGGGGATTTACGCTCTATTTCTATCCATGCAGTTGTTTAATACTAATAGTATAGCACTATATGTGTTATTCGCGCAGGGACTGATATCCACGGTGTATGGATCATTTGGAGCAGTATTACAGGTTAATGTAAAGAACCTACTAGCATACAGCTCGATAGGCTACTACGGTATAATGGCATCTCTATTCGCCGCTTTTACTCTACTGAGTCAACCAATTCTAAAAGCCGCACTACTAGTTACACTAGTCTTCCACACTGTTATTAAAGTACTTGCATTTCTAAATACAAGCCTAGTATATCAAGTATCCAACACGTATGACGTCTATAGACTTGGATACCTCTATTACGTAACAAGGAAAGGCACATTGTCCGCCTTCACAGCGTTACTAAGTTTAACTGGAATACCCCCCTCAATAGGCTTTACAGTTAAACTCCTACTATTACTAGCTTCAATTAACTTATCACTAATACACACACTTGGAATACCACTACTAGTAGCTATAGTTTTGTCAAGTGTGTTCTCAATAGCTTACGGCGCTAAATTTATGGGTATATACTTATCATCTATTCCACGCATTACTCCACGCCCAATACCCATTCCACAACTTGAATTAAACGCTGAGATCTACCTTGGAGTAGCCTCACTTATACTACCACTATCGATTCTCCTCTATACATACTACACGGGGTTCTTAGACACTGTTTTTACAATAGTATTGATCGCGATATATGCTGTTACATTCACAGCATACACTCTACTATTCACACGCATATACACAAAGCCAGATACTCCAGAGGATGTAAAATACTGGCTCTCGGGTGTAGAGTCATGAGTTTCTCCAGGTCTAGTGCTCTAAGGTGGTTTGAAGACCTCCTTGAAAAAACCAGGGCTAAGTTGAAAACTACTAGTAGACACTTATCAATATCTAGTGTATTGGAGAGAGTTGTGGGTTTGGGAGACGTTGTCTTCCCCAAAATTGTTGGATTAGCACAGTTTTTCGCGAGGATACTTAATAAGCTCCAGTTAACAATGATCGAGTCAATGATAATGGCTTCTATTTGGAGCGGCCTCATACTACTCGCACTAATAATCCTAGTAGTCTACACTACGAGGTGAGATCGTGGAGTTCATTTTACTAACATCCACCTCTATCACTGTGTTACTAGTAAACACCATACTGCCAGTTATAATGGATGGCGTTGAGAGGAAGATAAAGGCTAGAATCCAGAGTAGAATAGGGCCACCCATAGTTCAGACACTATATGATCTACTGAAACTATTAGAGAAAGAAGTCAAACCACTACATATAATGCCCTTCATATTACTCACTATTATAGCATACTTGTCAACTATAATAGCATCGCTATACTTCATAAATCTCTACACGATAACTGGAGAAGCATACTACTCAATAACAGCTATTACCCTATTCGCTATTTCACTAACTTCAAATACACTAACACCACTCCTTCTCCCAAGTCCATTCACTTACACTGGAGGCATGAGAGAAGTGATCTTATCTATTGTGAACGAGCCAGCCTTTATAGTATCATTCGTCCTAGCATCGACATCGCTACGGTTACTTAACCTACAGAGTCCAAATATATGGATTTTAATAGCTTTATCAATATCTCTCACTACCTTAGTATTATCGAGTTACGCTATCACTGGCCGAATACCCTTCGACATCGCGGAAGCAGAGCCTGAAATAGCGTCTGGAGTATTGCTCGAGTTTAGTGGTAAAATACTCGCACTACTCCTACTCTCAAACCTCATAAAGAGGTTTATTGTTAAGTATATTGTTTCAAGCTTGATACTAGTATACATTATTGGAGCGGGGTTGACGTGTCTAGCTGCATCAATTCTACTAACTATTGCTCTATGGATAATCTATGCTATTGTCGCAGCTATACTTGGACGCTCTAGAGTAGACCTTGCACCCATTACTCTTGGAAAAGTATATATTCTGCTCTTGGCATTATCAATAACAGTGTTATTGGTTGGAATATATGGAGGGTGAAAAGCTCATACTGGACAAGTACATTGAGCTATCCAGAGATATGGGAGGTAAAGCAAGCATTGAGGGTGATACAGTCCACATAATTGTTCCCAGCGAGAAACTAGTTGAGGCTGCATCTAAGTTATTCAATGAATACCAATGTGATTTTAGAGTCTGCGTTGGAACAGATGAAAGACCATTAAATGGATACTTTACAATAACACATATATTTACAGATAATAGAAATGGACTGTATGTATTGTTGAAGACTTACATCGAGCCACAAGATCCAAAGGTACCAAGCATCACTAATGCTGTACCAGGAGCAGACTGGTGTGAAATGGAGGCCCGGGATTTGCTTGGAATAGAATTTACTGGTAGAACCCCATATAGACTTGTATTGCCACCCGAGTGGCCTAAGGGACTGCACCCACTGAGAAAAGATGTCCCATATAATTATAGGCCACAAATACGTGGTGTAAGCGAGAAAGTGTCCACAACTACGGAGACAGGAGTTATACCGATAGGACCATACCACCCAGCCCTCCACGAACCAGAGTACTTTGAGCTCTACGTTGAAGGAGAGAAAGTCGTCGACGTCAAGTACAGGGGGTTCCACGTTCACAGAGGTATCGAGAAACTCGGAGAAACCCGGATGACTTATCAACAAGTAAACTTCCTCGCTGAGAGAATATGTGGTATTTGTGGATTTGAACACAGTAGTTGCTACGCACTCGCAGTTGAGAAAGCCGCGAAACTAGATGTACCCGAGAGAGCACAGTTCATAAGGAGCATTGTCCTTGAAGTTGAGAGAATACACAGCCACCTACTATGGCTTGGCGTAGCATTCCACGTACTAGGCTACGACACTGGGTTTATGCATGTATGGCGTATACGTGAGAGAGTAATGTACCTCGCGGAGTTACTGACGGGCAGTAGGAAGACTTATGGAATAAACCTCATCGGCGGTGTTAGAAGAGACATTAACGAGGAGAAGAAGCAGAAGACTCTCGAAGTACTGAGGGAGCTCGAGAAGGAGTATAAGGGGTTAATTGAGGTTGCATTGAGTGTTCCACAGGTTAGGAAGAGAGCTAGTGGAACAGGTGTTTTACCCCGCGAAGACGCATTAAAGCTATCAGTTGAGGGCCCTACAGCCAGGGCTTCCGGTATAGATAAAGACGCTAGAAGAGACCTCCCATACGCAGCATACAAGTATGCATCGTTCAGAGTACCTGTGTACACCGAGGGTGATAACTTAGCCAGACTACTCGTTAGAGTAGATGAATTAGTAGAGTCCATGGCTATTATTGAGCAATTACTAGACAAAATCCCCAAGGGCCCAATACTCCTGGAGAAATATGAGATACCCGAGGGAAGAGTGGGAGTTCAAGTTGTTGAAGCACCTCGAGGTGGGGACGTACACTTCGTGATTACCGGGCATGGGAAGCCGTACAGGTGGAGAGTGCGCGCGCCAACGTACAGTAATATCCCAGCTCTCAGAGTAATGCTTAGAGATCAGCCACTAGCGGATGCCCCACTAACCATTGCGAGCATAGACCCCTGCTTCTCGTGCACTGATAGAGTTCTCATTGTGAGAGAGAATGGTAGGAGAGAGTGGCTTAGACTAACGGGTGGTTTGAAAATATGAGCTTCGTAAAGAAGATCATTAAGCCAGTCGAGGTATTAGTAGTTGCTTCGAAAACAGGTAGAGTGACCATTAAATACCCATTTGAAGAACCATGGATTTCACCGGAATTTAGAGGTAAAATCGAGATAGATCCAACGAAGTGTATTGGCTGCGGTGCATGCGTTAATGCATGTCCCCCGAATGCACTCGAGATGATTGAGAGCGAGGATAAGAAGACACTTAGATACTTCGTGGGTAGATGTATATTCTGCTGGAGGTGCATTGATGTATGCCCCGTTGGAGCTATAAAAGGCACAAGAAACTTTGAGCTTGCAACTAATGACCCACTCGACCTCTACGACTACATAGTCCACAATAGGGTTAAGTGTAGAGAGTGCGGTAAAGTGACAGGTGAAACCACGAGGATGTTGAAGTATGTACTGGAGAAAGCCTTTGTAACCGAGAACTACAATAATAAGTGCCCAGATTGCAGGAAAAAGATTTTTATTAATGCAATATCGATGAGGAGGACTGGTCCAGTTGGAGAAAAAACTTGAGAGAATAAAGAGGAGTATTTGGGTCTTCCACTTAAACACAGGTAGTTGCAATGCATGCGATATAGAGATACTCGACGCTCTAACACCATACCATGATGCAGAGAGATTTGGCGTTAAACTAGTTGGCAGTCCACGACACGCCGATGTACTATTATTAACAGGCCCTATAACACTTGAATCGCTACCGAAAGTAATAAACGCTATAGAGGCAACCCCTAGACCAAGATTCATTATTGCACTTGGATCCTGCGGTAGCGGTGGTGGAATATGGCATGACACTTACTCAACTATTGGTGGAGTAAACTCACTAGTTAAAATACTAAAGGAGAGGGGTGTAGAAGTGGATGGAGTCTACTATGTACCCGGTTGCCCAATTAGGCCAGAAGCACTACTATACGCAGTAGCCTTAATAAGGGGCCTCGTGGAGAAAAAAGCGAAGTCAATGGTGGCCACTGTTGAATAGTAAATACTACGTGTACATATGCGAGTATGAATCACAGGAAACAGTGTTTTCAAGACATTTCCTCACTGGTATATCATCATGCCGTAAAATAGCGGAGATCACCTCTGAAAAGCTAGAAGAAGTACTTTCACCAGAGAGAATGCATGCCTTGCTGCAACAAAGAGAAATCACAATCACTGATCCCTTAGCAGTGGAGAAAGTCCTCACTACGCTTAATTTTACAAGTGAGCAAGTAGAGGCGGCAGTGAGCAAACCATACACTTATATAAGACTTGTTGCTAAGGATTAATCAACTTGAAACCCCTAATCCACATTTACTCGGCTTCTGAAGATGCTAGTTGTGTTTTTCAAAGTATTTATTAACATTTAATGAAGGAAGATGCGTATCTCAGTATGGGGTCTGGAATTACATATGAATCCTCTTTTTTCTCAATGAATCCATTGTCTAGTAGGTTTTTCAATAATCTCGAGAGCTCTGAGTCGTATATTCTAGTGCCAAGTCTTAACTCCAAGTACCTCCTCACCTGAGACCATGTTGCACC
>JAJHRV010000081.1 GCA_020833525.1 Thermosphaera sp. | reverse complement strand
TAGTAGCCTGGGTGGAATACGACTACATAAGCCCCCATCCAATTAGCAGCCTCAACAGATGCTTTAAGCCTCTCAATACTCGCCTCGACAACATCTCTCTTACCAGCTAGGTTTACAAAGTATGGTGCGTGTAGACTAAGCTTAATACCATTTACACGCGCCTCCTCTCCAAATGCCCTGGCTTTATCCTCCCTTATATTAACTCCTCTAACCGCTTCATACTCCATCGCGTTTAAACCCATCTCCCTCAGGAAGGCGGGGGCTTTGAGTATATCACTAGACTTCATCGTTATAGGCTTCCCAGCAGGGCCAAACCAAAACCTCGGCATTCAAACCCCTAGGTATTTATATCATTGATTACACTTTATAATCCAGTGGCGATTGAATTGAATAAACCAGTACTAGTTGAGGAACGTGAGCTGTTTAAAGGCTTGAGATTCAGCGTCTCGAGGAGGAAGTATGCGAAGGATGGTGGTTTATTCGAGAGAGATGTTGTTGTATTTCCACACGCTGTTGTCATCCTACCATTTATATCTAGAGGCGAGGTTGTATTAATTAAGCAGTTTAGAGCACCCTTCAACGACTTCATAATCGAGGCGCCTGCCGGAGTTGTTGACCCCGGGGAGTCTCCAGAGGATACTGCTAGGAGAGAGCTTGTTGAGGAAATAGGGTACTACCCCAGGAGGCTATACAAGCTTGGATCATTCATGCCCTCTCCCGGGTATAGTACCGAGATACTCCACTTCTACACTGCAGAGGAATTAGAGTACGTTGGAGCTAGACCAGAGAAGTATGAAGTTATGGAGCCTCTTAGAGTAACCCTTGAAGAAGCCTATAAGATGGTTTTAGAAAACAAGATAGTGGACGCTAAGACTGCCCTATTAATCCTACTATATAGGAGTATTCAGGGGGCTCCTCAGTGAGTATAGATCCAGGCGTATTAAAGCGACTACTAAACCTCAAGATCATTGTTGAGGGTAGTGCAAGCTGGGCTTTCAGGGAGCTATTAGACTATATCCTCGAGATCCTAGAGGAGAGAATGCCCATTATAATCAACGAGGCTGTAGAGCCCTATGAATTGGAGGCATCGATTCTAGAGGGGAGGGGGTGCGATGTATTTCCACAGGAGGATCGATGTGGAGACATAGTTGTAGTTGGATTATATGAGAAAGACTCTGATAAGCCACTAGTGTATGCAGGATACTTAATCACACGAGGAGACAATATACTGGAGGTTAAACTACTGAGGATCATTGATGCCCTTACAGGAGAGGCTATTTAACGTATATTCTAAACCAGGATGCAAAACACAGTGCGTGGAGTGTTCTTCCTCTACTTAGCGTTAAATGAAGATCGCTTTATCCGCGTACCTCTAGTTTTCGCTTAATTTTAATAGCTCTGATCACCTCTTCACGGCTTAACTCATCAAACTTCATAGTGAGGTACTTTATGGTCTTTTCAAGCCTCGGTATATAGACTTTTTCAAGCATGTTTACAATTCTCCTCAATCTCCTGATCTCAGCTCCTACATTCACTAGGGTCTTCTCATACTCCGAGATCTTCGCTAATAACTCAAGTATCTCCCTCCTATGAGATTGTATATTTGAGAACTCTATGGGGAGGTGCGGCTGTGGGTCTGGTATGTCGATGAATTCATACGTGTAGCACCATACACCCATGACGTTCTTATAACCCACTTGTAGCTTTAACGTTGAGGGGACTGTGGCGGAGTATGCTTCAACCGCCTCCAATCCATGTAGGTAGAGTGATGTGTAGTAGTCTGAAAGAGTAGTTATTAATAATTCATTTAGTCTCCTCCTAGCTTCAACGACGGCTCTCAACGTCTCTCTAAAGGTCTCTAGAAGATATAATTCTCTATCCCTTAGTAAGTTGTAAAAGCGCCTTGCAAGTGTGAGTCTTTTTCTAAGCTTTAGAAGCTCTATTCTAGTTGGCCTCGGTATTCTAATGATCTCCATGCTCATATCTAAGACCTGTACTTGGGGTGGTACTTTTTGATCAACTCTTCTCTAATTGCCAGTTCTTCCTCGGGGAGGATACTAAAGAGCTCCCAGGCTAGGTCAAGCGTTCTCTCAATGCTTCTCCTTTCATACTCACCCTGATTTATAAACCTCGTCTCGAAAGCCTCTGAAAACTCAAGGTACTTCTTATCTCTCTCTGTTAAAGACTCTGTTCCAACAATAGCTATTATTTCGCGTAGTCTCTGCCCCTCAGCGTATGCTCTGTAGATCTGCCCGAAGACCGCGGAGTGATCCTCCCTAGTCTTACCCGGCCCAATGCCCTCCTTCATCATTCTAGATAAAGAGAGAAATACGTCTACGGGTGGGTATACGCCTTTACGCCACAAGTCCCTCGAGAGTACTATTTGACCCTCTGTGATGTACCCGGTTAAGTCTGGTATTGGGTGGGTTATATCATCGTCCGGCATTGTGAGTATTGGCATAATTGTTACACTACCCTTCTTCCCACGCACTCTCCCAGCTCTCTCATACATTGTCGCGAGGTCTGTGTACATGTAGCCTGGATACCCCCTCCTACCAGGAACCTCCTCCCTAGCGGCAGATATCTCTCTGAGGCTCTCACAATAGTTAGTCATATCCGTTAGAATCGCTAGAACGTGCATGTCGTGCTTCCAAGCCAAGTACTCTGCTACCGTGAGAGCCGTCCTTGGGAGCGCTAGCTTCTCAACAGTTGGAGCTGCTGCTGGCGCTATGAACGCGGCTGTTCTATCAATAGCACCCATTTTCCTCAATTCATCTAGGAAGTACATGGCTTCCTCGAATGTAACGCCAACAGCTCCAAAGACCACTGCAAAGCTCTCCTCTCTACCCCTCACTCTAGCCTGCCTCACAATCTGCATAGCGATCTTGTTGTGGGGGAGACCACTACCAGAGAATATTGGGAGCTTCTGACCCCTCACAAGTGTAAGCATAGCATCTATAACGGATACCCCTGTTTCAATGAACTCTGATGGGGGCTCACGTAGTGCAGGGTTCAATGGGTCTCCATGTATATCAGCATACTCCTCGGGCACTACTGGTGGCCCACCATCGAGGGGTTGTGCTAGTCCATTGAAAATCCTTCCCAACATGTCAACTGAGACGGGTATGCTTAGTCTCTCGCCCCGAACTCTAATAGCTGTTTTACCTGGTGTAATACCTAGTGATGAGCCAAAGATCTGTATGATAGTTACATCCCGTGAAACGTCAACAACTTGTCCAAACCTTACCTCGCCTTCAACATCTAACTCTACGAGCTCACCGTAGCTTACACCTGGTAGGGTTTTCACAAATACTAGTGAACCACGCGCACTATATACTTGCCTCGTGATCCTAGCGTAGAGCTTAGTCTCCACGAGCACCACCCACTAACTCCTTAACCTCGTTCTTAAGAGATGCCTTAAACGAGTTGTAGAGCTCCTTTACTTCCTCGAGTGTGTAGAGCTTAAATCTATATATTAGATACGGGGACTTCAACTCCCTGATCTTGAATACTGGAATACCGCTTTTAACTAGCTTGAGGGCTGTGTTGTAAAACTCTACAATAGCCTCCATTATTAAGAGCCCTTTCTCGAGTGGAGAATATGCGTCATTAGGGTCATACTCATTCTGCTGGAGGAAGCCCTCTCTAATCATCCTTGCAACCTCTAGTAGTAACTTATCCTCTTCTGGCAGAGTCTCAGGCCCCACTAGCCTAACAATATCTAGTAGCTCTGCCTCACGCTGGAGTATCTTCAAGAAGAGATTTCTATACTCATACCACTTACCCCCTGAAGCCTCGTTCAAGTAGTCCTTTACAAAGTCTACGTATAGACTATAGCTCATGAGCCAATTAATAGCGGGGAAGTGTCTTCGGGTGGCTAAGTCGTAGTCTAGTGCGTAGAGAGCTTGTATATACCTCAACGTATTCCTTGTAACCGGCTCACTGAAGTCTCCACCTGGTGGTGAGACAGATCCGAAGATAGATAAACTACCCGTTCTCTGGGGCTCTCCCAGTGCAATGACTCTTCCAGCCCTCTCGTAGAAGTCTGCTAATTTACTAGCTAGGTATGCGGGGAATCCCTCCTCGCCTGGCATTTCCTCCATTCTACCACTAATCTCCCTCATGGCCTCAGCCCACCTACTAGTGGAGTCGGCTACAAGTAGGACATTGTAGCCCATATCCCTGAAGTACTCGCCTATAGTAGCGCCGAGTAGAACACTTGTTTCTCTAGCTGCAACAGGCATGTTGCTCGTATTAGCTATAAAAACCGACCTCTCCATCATGGGTCTACCGCGCCTAACATCATAGAGCTCTCTAAAACTCTTCAATGCATCAGCCATCTCGTTACCACGCTCTCCACAGCCAACAAATACTACTACATCCGCGTGGCTCCACTTAGTTAAAGACTGTAAGAGAACGGTTTTACCTGTACCGAAGCCGCCTGGTACAGCGGCTTTTCCACCACTCGCTATTGGGAATATAATGTCTATCACTCGCTTACCCGTAATAAACGGCTCACTAGGTGGTAGTTTCTCCCTGTATGGTCTTGGAACTCTTACAGGCCACACTTGGTGGAGCTTAACCTCGATCTTTGCTTCTCCCGTGGAGATAACGGCTACTGATTCCTCAATGGTGTAATCTCCACTGTCGGCAATCCATTGAAGTACGCCTCTAACTCCCGGTGGTACCATTACTTTGTGTTCTAGTATGGGGGTTTCTTGGATAAATCCGAGAATGTCTCCTTCACCGACTTTCCCGCCAATCTTAACCCCGCTACTTCTATTGAAAACCCACTTTCTACCCCTATCGAGGGAGTTTACTCTTACCCCTCTCTTAATGAATATATCGCCTGTTAGCCTCCCGATCTCTAGTTCTGGTCTCTGTAGGCCATCATATATTGTACCTATGAGGCCCGGGCCCAGCTCAGCTGAGAGGAGTCTACCAGTTGCTTCAACTCTCTCTCCAACAGTGAGCCCCGTGGTTTCTTCATATACCTGTATGTATACTTTTTCACCCCTAATGGCTATAACCTCCCCGATCAACCCTTCGCTACCAACATATACAACCTCATACATTCTCGGGGACTCTAAACCCTCAGCAA
>JAJHRV010000080.1 GCA_020833525.1 Thermosphaera sp. | reverse complement strand
TGGCGATTAAAATGGCTTTAACAAAGGATCCATCCGCGTACACTAAGAATAAACCACCACACGTCAAGGCAGCACTACAACTTAGAAAACACAATGTGAGTGTCCAAGAGGGTGATGTAATAGTAGTTGTCAAGATCAAGGGTGGGGATGGCTATAAGGCAATACAATTAACTAGGCAGCACGAGGTAGACCCCGATAAATACGTTGAATTACTAAAGTCTAGTCTTGAGCAGTTATTAATGGCTCTTGGAATCAAGTGGGAGGACATTACAGGTGGAGCGGGTCTAGCGAAATACACAGCTTGAAATACATATACTCTCAACTCCATGGAGAATTCCCCGTCGCACTACGTGGTCCATAATATAGCCAATTTAAACCCTTGAAGTATTTAAGAGACTAGTACTCAATATAAGCTAGTAAGGTGAATCGCTTGCCTAAGAAGAGAGAGAGCCGTGGGCGTAGGAAAGGCGATAAGGGTACCATTGAGAGAGTCCAGTGCGATAACTGCGGTGCACTAGTACCAGCTGATAAAGCAATA
The DNA here is from genome assembly GCA_020833525.1 of Thermosphaera sp. GTDB lineage: Archaea > Thermoproteota > Thermoprotei_A > Sulfolobales > Desulfurococcaceae > UBA285. The sequence goes on along the minus strand of JAJHRV010000080.1, from coordinate 4,565 downwards.
TGCGTAACAAGAATGTATAGTCCTGTTCCACCAGGACTAGCCGAGGAGCTCGAAAAGAAGGGAGCTGTGATAATGAAGTATCCAGTTAAGAAATGCTATTGTATTTCATGCGCCATACACTTCGGTATAATCAAAGTTAGACCTGAGGAGGAGAGGAAGCCAAGGCAGTTGACTATTTAAGGTATTTTAGCCCACTAGGTTTTACGAGTAAATGGGTTGATAGAGTTGAAGGTAAAGAAAATAGTGTTAGTCACAGCTGAGCACCACCCATACCATAAACTATGGACTAGGCTCGCGGAAAACCTCAGTAAACTACTCAATACACCACTAGAGGTGAAAGTAGAGGACTATGTATACCTAGTAGAGCACGGGGATAAAGACGAGTTTGGCATGGCCTGGCTACCCCAGATCCTAGTTGAACTAGAGGATGGAAGTATTCACTGGCTTCTATCTAAGCTACCATTAAACAATGCCCTGCAACCAGATGAGGAGAAAGCAATTAATGAAATGCTCGAGAAGTTGAAGTCCATTGGTGTCGAAGTACCTGAACAAGATCAACCAACTAATTAGCCTTTAAGACGCCAAGTATTTTTTATAAATACTAGTAGCAGGGTCTAGTGAATGGTCTTTGTACCATATGTTCCAACCCCATACCCGGTTGTTAGAGCGATGTTGAAAATCGCGAGTGCAGGGCCAGGAGACGTAGTATACGACCTAGGGTGTGGGGATGGGAGGATCCTCATAGTGGCGGTTAAGGAGTTTAATGTAAGAAAAGCCGTGGGCGTTGAAATAGATAGAGAGAGGTATAAACTAGCAGTTTCAAGAATACAGGAGGAGGGGGTTTCAAGTAGAGCACATGTAATACAAGGAGACTTCTTCAATGTAGACATAAGTGAGGCAACAATTGTAACCCTCTTCCTATTAACCTCAGTTAATGAAATGCTAAAACCAAAACTAGAGAAAGAGCTAAAGGAGGGTGCTAGAGTAGTAAGCCACGAGTTCAGGATACCTGGTTGGAAGCCACAGAAGATCATTGATGTAAGAGATGATAGTGGATTACTACACACAATATACCTCTACGTTAAAGGGTCTCATCAATAATGGATAAAGCGATATAGAAATTCACGTAGAGGTCCTCGAAGAATCAACTACGAGGCTCCCAGCCACTTCTTTTTCGAATACATACTTGGTAAACCAGTGGGAACTACTCGTAGAATACACTCTGATTAACTAGTTGTAGTCTTTGATAACTTCCTCCCAAACACTATGTATCCTGTGTGCCCAATCATTCTTGAGTGTGGTCTAACTGCTCCTTCCTCTACGCTTAGTTCTCTTAGTAGTAGTTCATAGACGTGTATGTCTCCAAACACTCTGAGGTTCCTCATAGCTAACACTGTTTTCTCTACTTGGTTTACTGTTGGTACATAGACTAGTATTGTAGCTGAGTCTTTTAGGGAGTGAACTATTTTCTCAAGTGCACTCCATGGGTCTGGTATATCTAGGAAGAAAGAGTCTAGGTTATCCACGTCTACACCCTCTCTAACATCCCTCCTAGTCAACACCACTCTATGCCTCAACCCGGCTTTCTCTAGGTTTTCACTTGTAGTCGACAATGCTTCATCTGATATGTCGAATCCATAGAGTACTCCACTATCTCCTATTATGGAGGCTATAGCTATTGTTAAAAAACCAGATCCAACGCCTGCTTCACCAACTCTACTGCCAGGCCCGATGCCAGATAGGTATATCATTAATGCAGCGTCTTTGGGGTGTATTACCTGTGTAACCCTCTTTAAGCCCGAGTAGAAGTCCTGCCTCAGTGGCCTATATAAGTATGCCTTAACACCCATACTAGTCTCCACTACCGACCCGTGTGGCTTACCTATTAAATCATCGTGTTTAATAAACCCCTTATCAGTACCGAGTAGTTTACCAGGCTCAACTCTAATAATAAACTTCCTCTTCTCGTCAATGTACACTAAGACACTATCTCCCTCGCGAATAGCCTCCAAGACTCTTAAACCCTCTCAGCCCCGGTGTCTTACATCATTAATCAGTAATACCAGCTCTCAGCATCAATAATAAAATACTTCCTACACGCTATTAAACCATACTGGGAGTTTTAATAAAGGGGCCTCTTAATGGTTGTCTTAGTTATTCCAATAAAGCCTGTTTTTGCATACAGGATTTTCACTGGTAGGAAGAGGTATGATTTGAGGAAGGCGAGGAGTGGTTTTTTAGTAGAGCCAGGCAACCGCGTTGTTCTCTACGTATCTGGTGGTGTTAAGGCTTTTATGGGTGAGTACACTGTTGGAGAGGTAATTACTGGTAGTCCAGGCTACGTTATTGGAGAGGTCTCTAGGAGGCCTAGTAGTGGTGTTGGAGAGGAGGACTTCTCGTATATAAGGGACTCCAAGTATGCCCTCGCAATGGAGGTTTTAAACCCCATTATATACAGAAAGCCTATTGAAATGAAGGAGGTTTTGAGGATTATACCGGACTATAATCCACCACTAGGTATTCAAAAACTAGATGACTATGAACCCCTCGTCGTCTTATTATTCAATAAGGCGAGGGGGTTACGTGGCTGAATACTAGATTGCCTCTACCTCCTTCATCCACAACTCCTTCCTCAACAACTCCCTCACAGCGATTCTAATAACCTCACTCCTATTCCTATACTTCCCAATCTTCACTAGTTCATCAATACCCTCCAAGTAGATATCAGGCATTTTAACAGTTATTATCCTAAGCCTCGGCCTAATATACACAAACACCACCAATCATACTATGGCGACTATGAATACTTTTAAAACCCAGGGAGCAAGTGCAGAGATCTAGTGTTAAAGCATAAACACTAATTTAAAACCCCATTGAATAATATAACTCATTGGAGCCGGGGTCGCCTAGCCTGGTAGGGCGCCGGCCTGCTAAGCCGGTGGGGGAAACCCCGCGCGGGTTCAAATCCCGCCCCCGGCGCGTTTCCTTCAATATTCAAGGGGATTCTCATCGTCTTCTGGGGTTTGCGTGCTCGCGTGGAAATTTTGATTGCTATGAAGCCCTTTGTATAACAGTGTTGTATAATTAGATGTGTAAATAATTGTATGTGTTATAATAGTGTTAATTATAAACTGTGTGTTGCCTTGACATGTTAGATGCTCTATTCACGTATTTATAGGAAAGTATAATAAGTCTCTGTGTATTATTTATGAAAATCATAGACTGTTGCTACTTCACTAGACTAGATTAGACATCTATATGCGAGACGTAATTCCACAATTTGAGATGCCCTAATTCAGTATTGGGAGCTGGATATTCGTAAATGCGCATTTAGCTTTGATTGCTATGTTGAGCTATAGTGGTGGTATTGGTGGAGTTGGTGGTGTTGGTTGACTGGGTGTAGCTTCCGCTCTACTAATGCTTTCTCCAAGCGCTATGTATAGTAGAATCCACGCTATGAATAATAGTGCAGAGTCTATGATTGATATGAAGCTCCCTATGTATGGAGCCATTGATATGAATGAGGCGATGATGTATACTATGAATAGTACTGCTGATGCTAGGTATAGTGGGTTTTTCTCGTGCTCGTGTAGTCTATACACTAGAATTATGAGACCTATAGACCCAATAAACACAAGTAAACCCCCTATCGATACTCCAGCTAGGAGACCCATGGCTGAAGCTACAACTCCAAATAAATTCCTAGTGCTAATAGTGTACGCGAGTGCACTAATACCTGTGATTAATGCCACTAGCATTATTAAGTAACCCCAGAAATACCCAACTCCTATCAGTGTCGAAGCAGTACTAAACTCCAAGTTCACACTCCCAAGTCTCCTAACACCTGGAATAAAGCGTGACCAGAACCCAATTAAATTCAGTATCGCTGAGGCTAGTAGAAATATGACTATGATTAGCCCCATCATGAGTAGACGTGGAGACCTCAAAACCCTCTCGAGAAAATCCTCTAATACTCTACCAGGATGATTGGCCTCAACAGGCATGATCTCAATGGGTGGAGCAATAGATATTCCAGTATACCTGGGAATAAACCATGAAAGTACAAACAAAAATAGTACTCCAGCGATAAAGCTCAAAATACTCGCTATAATAATAAATAATGTACCACTACGCATTAGCCTCAAACCCTCAATGAATACCTCCCTCTGACCCCTCCCCTGGATCACGCTCAACGCAGTACACCTCTCTATACAAGTTAATCTATAGAGAGTAGTGTTATTTATCACTTATACCTGGTTCTATGAATAGCGTGGGTTGATCCATCCATCTGGGGTTTAGCGTGGAAGTATTGGAGTGTTTGATCAACTTACCTATATATGGCTTGGATTTATTAATTTACGTGGTGTGTGTTTTTTGATTCAATGCCGTGAACTCTTGGATTCCACTCTAGCGATAGAGAGGCTTAGCCTGGATCCAGTGGAGGTTTTCAGCACACTCCTCGCCTTACTTAGTGAGGGTATTGGACGAGTTGCATTGTCTAAGAAACTTGGTTTCCCCGAGAGAACTGTGAGAAAAGTGGTTACTCTAGTTAAGACTGGAGAGCT
>JAJHRV010000018.1 GCA_020833525.1 Thermosphaera sp. | reverse complement strand
AGGATTAAGCGTGGGCTATTCAAGTGCACCAAGCTGAACAAAGTCTTCAACGCAGACATCGTAGGAGCATACAACATACTCATAACCCCAAGTCCCGAGAGGGATAGGGGTAATGGGCCAGAGACCTAGCCCGGGATTAAATCCCCAAAGCGGGGAGATGTAATCCCAAACCTCCCCGCTTTAACGGGAACCCTCGCCCTTTAGGGCGGGGAGGAGGTCAGCCTCCACTGAAATATATGGGTTCTAAAATGAGCTTGGCTGTGCAACTTCTCGAAGCTGGATTTCGGCTCTTTGAGTTTAGGGGAATTGTGAGGTCTAGGTGGGGGTGATATGAGGGAGGTTCCTGTAGAGGAGTACTTGGACTTTGTTTCTAGGAATAAAAGTATTGTCGTGGAGGATCAAGTGATCCAGCTTGAGCCAATCGAGGTTAAAAGGCTTGATCCTCTACCAGAAGAGTTGACAGATGTGTCTACTACTGTTTGGAGCTTCCCTGAGAGGGGTTCCTGGGCTACTCATAGAGGTGATTATAGGGGTAATTGGGCTCCCCAAATACCTCGTGCACTAATCCTCAAATACACAGAGCCCGGGGCAATTGTACTAGACCCGATGATAGGCTCTGGCACTACGTGTATCGAGGCATTGTTGCTTAGTAGAAACTGCATTGCCGTAGATGTAAACTACAATGCCGTAATGCTAACCCACCACAGGCTCTACTACCTATTGAAGGCTCTGAGGGAGGGTGGGCGTAGAGGACTATTAAGCTACAGCCATAGGGAGACCGGGGGTGTTAAGGCATGGTATAAGGTATACCACGGCGACACGAGGAGGCTTGATAAAATACCCGATGAATCCATAGACTTGGTTGCTACGCACCCACCATACTTAAACATAATAGAGTATGGCGAGAAAGGGGTTGAAGGCGATTTATCGAGGGCTAGAAGCCTGGAGGAGTACCTAAAGCTATTTAAACAAGTGGCTAGAGAAGCCTATAGGGTTTTAAAGCCTGGTGGAGTACTCGGGATCCTTGTTGGCGACACGAGGATTAAGAAGCACTACGTGCCAGTAACACACTACGCCTTAATGACGCTACTAGATGTGGGCTTCATACTGAGAGAGGAGGTTATAAAGATCCAGCATAAAATGAAGACAACTAGAGAAGTATGGTGGAAGCTAAAGGAAAGAGACTTCCTACTAATATACCATGAAAAACTCTTCATACTGGAAAAACCAAGAGGGGTAGAGAAAGAGCTAAAGTATAGTTCAAAACAGCCATTCATAGAATTAAAACTATGAATTAAACATTAATGAGGCTAATGCCCTTAGTCCCTTATCCTGGAAGCGAGCGCGGGGATTTACTAGGATAGTATCCAGGTAAATACACACTGTGTCTCCTGTATCCCACGTAGTTATCTTTATTTAGCCATTTAGATAACCCCGGAAACCCGGGGATTGAAGCCTGCAGAGCTGTGAAAGTCCTGGTTGTATTGATCGTTTTAGCCGTCGCAATAGATAGTGTAGCACATTAACCCCTATCTAGAGTTGGTTTAAGTGGAGTCGTCAGCATCGATGATGCAGAGTTGCTGGTTGACCCTGAGAGGGCTACGAGTCTTTTACCCTTGATCAATGCATTCTATTTATTACTTCTCCGAGTACACCATACGCCTCTGCTCTATTCCTGTGGACTGGCCGGCAACACGCATAATACTCACTACCCGCCATAAATATAAAAGTAATGCTTCGTGCAAGCCTCTCAACTCTGCTCTCTACTCCCATGCTACCTGGTTGAGTAGAGCTTTACAAATATCCCCAGTACCATGAGTGCTAGACCAGCTATAGAGAGGGCTAAACCCTGTACTAGGCTTGAGGTATCTACGTATGTTGGCATGGAGTAAGCGTAGAACCTCGGTGTGTCTAAGATGGGCTTTACCCATGGGCATTCTATTGTGTAGTTATATGTACAAGCAATCTCCGAGCCTGCCATAAAGTCGAATAATTGCGACCCGCTTGGAGCGATATTGAACTCTATGCGATCGTACTCTAGTATACTGCGAGTCAAGTTCACCTCCGTTTTACACCCAAATAAGGAGTCTCCGTGATAGCATCCATCTAACTTCAAGATGTCCTGGGAGTATAGTTGTGTACACTCTCCCCCTCTACATCCATAAATCTCTACTAAAACGCTCGGGGTAGCCGCAGTCGAGACTACACGGCCTCGTATAGCGAGGCCTATGGAGTCTCCCCCAGTACAGTTGCCAGTAGAGACCTCCACTACGTACACGTACCTAGCGGGGCCAGTGATGTTCACAGCGTGGAGCATATCTATTGAGCGAGGCACAGTCTCAGTGTAATTACCCGGCATTACTCTTTCAAACCTGTACATTGGCATAATTAAATCAATATATTGATAGTAGACCTTGACTCCATCCAGGACTAGCAACAAGCCACTACCCGTCAACACTAAGCCCACGACGAAGAATGCGAGAGATAAATACAGGGTTGTGCTACGGGACAAAACTCCCAACCTCTTAATTGAATATGTCTAAACCCAAAATAAAGTGTTTCTAGAGCCTGGAGAGCCCAATTACTCGAAAACACGTTGCGACTAATCACCTAGTTGCAGTGGAATCCAGGATAAAGCCTCCGGTTTTGAATAGATTCACCCGGGGTAGATTAGCCCCCTACGTGTTGTGTAGATTTATTTTTGAGCATAGTTTTCTATTGCTCTAGACGAGGCTTCAAGTAGGCTCTTAACCAGGTGCTTAATACTATCTAAGTAATCAATGGTATTGTTCACTCTCGCCTTGGCTAATACTCCTCTACCAATGATGACTTTATCGGGGTTTTCCGGGGACCTCAATACTAGTGTACCACTGCGGATTAATATCCGCACTTTCCCCTTCCTAGGCATTATCCACAATCCAGTACTCGGTAAGGCGATCTCTAAGTGCTGAGTCCCCATTAACCTCGGTTTCTCCACGAAGACGAATCCTTCTTTCATGATCTTTCTGAGTCTCCTTCCATTGGGAACTAGGGGGTCTCCAATATTGGCGACTTGGTAGACTTCTGTTAAACGTATAGTGGTGGATACTAGGTTCAACCAGCCCGAAGTAATGCCTTTCATTGAGACGACTACGTAGTATCCCCCTCTACACTCTGCGATCACTGTGTATTCGCCTTTACCGTGTACTATGAGCCCCCATTTCCGTGGAGACGCTGCCTCCAGGACTTCGTGGAGTCCCAGTAGGAGATTTTCTAAGGCAAGCACAGCGAGCTGTGGATTATATCGTGAAGTAGTGGTCTCAAGCTTCTCTCTAGCCCTAGCTAGTATTCTACGAGTACGTATTATCCATAAAGTCTCAGTGGCTATGCCTCCCATCGCTAAATAGGTGAATACTTCTGTTAAGTCTATACTACCAGTCTGTAATACCTCGATTACTAATATGGCTAAAAATATAAACCATAACGAGATGAAGGCGACTCTATGTAGAAGCCTGAGTATACTGAGTACGCGTCGAGTGGATACATTTATGTAGCGGGGGACTCCACAGTCTATACGACCCCCCGTATCTATAATTCCAGGCTAATATAGTGCACGCTCTTAAATATACATTATCCCCGTGTAGCATTACTAGTGTGCTATTTAGAGGGATCTGCGTAAAGGTTGCCTCTCTCCGCCACCTTATATATAGTCTGTGTTTTGATGGTGGATGCATCTCTGGTATTGGCACTCTATACATATTGGTTGCTGTGAAGGCGCGTATTATTGACTCTATCGAGCTCTTTTAATAGAAGCCGCGCGATAGCATTAAATCTACTACTCCCCTACCTCTCCCGTGTTCATGCCTTGAATGAGTATTCTCTAGTACTTCGATTACCCCGTACTCGTCCCCATGACCTCTACGAAGGCGAAGAATGGCGCCCTCCCAAAGTGTGGGCTTAAGTAGTATTCTCCACGGGCTCCTATAACTGGTACTCCCACTATGAGTGCTTGATTCCTGGATTCTCCAATAGACATAGCGATGCAACCTACTTGCCTCTCAGTTCTTCAAGTCTCTTATCAATGTCTTTTAACACTACGTCGGTTATGTACCTCTTCAATTCCTCTAAGTACCTTATTTCATCCTCTTTACTAGGTGGGTATGGTATTGATCCACGCCAGTATGGAGCTAGCCAGTACCAGCATCTCCCTCTACCATACCACCAACCAGGTCTTTCCCATTGTCAAGGAGGTGCCTGGGGCTTCACCAGGGGTTTGACCTCCATTCACGTACATCGTGATAACCCATATTGCTCACCAATTCTAAAATATGTTTCAAATCCCTACAAAGATTCCGCTTTACCAATTGGAGGACGCTGAAAGCTGTTTCAGAGTATCCTACGTGAGGATCCATAGTTGCATCTCCCATGCTCTTAGACCACTAGAAGCTAGTTGCTAAAATCAATACTACGCCGACTCAAACTACTAAATACGGTAACCATAGCCCCCACCCCGCGTGGGGGTTTACATAGACTACAACTATGCAGTCAACACCTCGAGGAGTCTCATTGAACCCGGCTTAGGACAGTGATCGCTTAGTGAACACTATTTGAAGCCCGGGGATTAAACCTGTTTAGGGCTCCTTGTCCCCGCGAAGTATATTCTCTCTCTACATCCACTACTATATGGCCTAATGTAATTGTAGTCTCTTGCGAAGACTAAGTCTTGGTTTAAGCACTTCAATACTCTCCTACAAACTGTCTCAGATATTAGCCTACAGGAGTACCTTGTATCTACTCCGAGTAGGAGTGACAACCTGAGTATTGGGCACGGGTTAATCGACACTGTTACGAGCTCACTACTCGTTAATTTCTCGACTACAACGTGCTCTCTACGTAGCCTCAGGAAGTCATAGTAGAAGACCCTCAATACATCCTCAGTGCTCCTAACACTATTCCTCCTGAGTAGACACCAGGCTAAGCCATAAACATAGAATACTACTAAACCAATATATAGAATCAACTTTACAAGTATACTTGGCTTAGGATTGAGAACTTTACCGCTACTACTAGTGTTCAAAAGCACGCCCCCATGTATAATAGAATATAGGGATGTTTTATTCTCCATAATTACTCATATAGTGTTTATGTTTACTGGTTTTTATAGCCCCCACTATCTGACCCCCAGCGGCTTTATCCCCCTGACCACTCTACGGGCACCCCCTGGTCACCCAGGGTACACTCACCTCATCAAGTAATCATGGTTCATGGATTGTTCACAACCCTCGAGGCCTAACCGGCTTCAAGGCCAATACTGCTGTATCCTAGGGGACTATACACCCACGGTAGTAGAGTCATAGTAGTGTTATTGAAGGGGCTCGGAGTCCACGCTTGGTGAAAGCATGGTGGCCTCGTTGAAAACGATTTTTTGGAAACAAGTGTAATTAAACAGAGGGGTTTTGTGTTGGGTAGTGTGGAGATAGATAGGGAGGGGTTGATGTTTCTTTATAATGGTGTGAGAAGACTAAAGCAGTACCTCATTGTGGCTTTTATAGTATTGATCCTTGGTTTTATATTGGCTATAGTCCTAGTCCTAGCCATACCCCCAAATATAGAGGCCATTATGGAGTCCGGACGTATCCCAGTGGAATTAATTATTGTGCCCGCGTTGATCACTTATATACTTGAATTAATCCCCACTATTCTCTACTACCATGGTGCGCGGAGTTCCTCTAAGTGCTTTGGTGAACTGTATGGATATGCAAAGGCCTCGCTATTACTATTATTGATCTCTCTCGTATTACTACCCATAGGCGTCTTGACTATATACCGCGTCGTTGATGAAGCTAATAGAATTCTCTCAACTACTCAAAGCTGGGCTAGTGTGAGAGTATATGCCGAGAAGGTGGGCTTCGTGGTATGGGTTGTGGGAACTGTGAAGTCCATTATAGGGACAGTCATAGCGATATACCTAGTGCAGATCTTCCGAGACCTGGGAGAATTATTCATATCTCTACTAACTCGTATAAGAGGGAGCGAGGAGAGTGCATCTTCCATGCTCAACGAGGAATTCGCACTAAAACTCAGAGACGCCACTAATTTCCTCACGTGGAGCTATGTAGTAGGCTTCCTTAACACACTCTTCAGTATAATAGCAAAGCCATTCTTATCGTCACTAAGTGGGATTTTATCAATAATTGCAATAATACTATATATAATCGGCTTGGGTTATGGATATAAAGGCCTATCCGAGATCGAGTCGGTAACCGAGTACTATATCCTTCACGCGTAGAATTTCATCTAAATGATAGAAATGAACGTTTTTCTCAGACAGGTGTTCTTGAATGGAATTATTAAGGGCTCCACATGGCTATATATTATCGATGTGCTTAAATTAGCTTTTAGCTTAACGCTTGGTTGGGAATAGTGGCTTGTTAATTCTCCATATACGGGTTACTAGTGCCTACGTTGAATAGACGAGTCTTGCCCAGCCCATAAGCCTCCATAAACTCCAAGGGTTAGTCGACTGGCTGAGGATGGAGAAGACGTGTTGTTTCTATGATAGATATGTTGATGTATTTTGGTGCTAGTAAGGCGTTGTAACAATGATGATTTATTCTACTCTACTCTCGGATCACTCGAAGAAATAACTGTTATAGATTTATATACATCTATAAGTATATACTTTTATACGGTGGCATAAATGATTGATAGAGTTAAGACTACTATTGTTATTGATAGAAAGCTGTGGAATAGGTTTAAAGCTAGGCTCTTAGAGAAGGGTGTTGAGGAGGTTAGTAGAGCTATTGAGGAGGTTATTAGAGAAGAGCTTTCAGAGGACTACATTGCAGATGCTATTCGGGAGCTACTAGGTACAACGCCACCAATAGAGGTTAAGCCAATTAAACCCCTAGTCGAGACCAGTGCAGGCAGAGTTGTTAGAGAGTTAAGGAATGAGAGAACATGAAGACAGTGTACCTAGATACAAGTGCTATTGTCAAGCGGTATATTCAAGAGGCGGGTAGCGATGTTGTTGCACAACTATACTCCAAAGCATGGGTTTCCCCGAGGTAGTTATTTGTGAATAGCTATAATTAGTTGTGTATGTTTCTTTGCCTCGGGGTTCCCCCGCTTGGCTCGGGGTTTCATTGCTTCACTGCGGGGGCTATCAGGGCTCCACTTAACCCAAAAGCCCCTCATCTGCTTTAATCCTCTCAACGCTAAGTTCCACGAGGCTACAACGTCTCTAGTTGTAATGGATTCCCCTAGCTCTAAAAATCTATAGTTAATGAATCTTAGTTTTCTGCCATTAGGGGGTTTCCTAAATGTTCTCGCTGGGTTTACGTAGATTGTCTCAATACCATCTAATAACGCTTTGTACTCCGTGTATTCTTGTATTCTCCGGTAGCACCATAGTGGCTTCTCCCATGACAACTTCTCACCACCATTACTATTCTCCTTTATTTTCTCTAAGTCCTCGAACACTATTACAGCGTTGTACTCTCTAGCTATTTCTACGAGTTTTTTAGATACTCTATGTGCTGTGTCTACTAAGATATTCCTAGCCTTATTAAGCCACCTAGCTCTAATCCTCCTAGCCCACTTTAAGAACCTCCAGTTTCTCGGGTGCCTCCTCTGGAGATTCTCAGCTAGTTTCCTATAGTGTAGTGCCTTCTTCAACCCCTTAAACGGTATTACACCCATAGAGACTAATTCACTATTTAAATTTATTATCGTGTATGTTATGTTGTTGAAGTTTAAGTCTACACCCATAATTGCCTCAGGCTCTCTGGGCACTATGTCTTTATGGAATGTAATATATACGTAGAATCTACCATACCTATAGCTCAATAGTATTTCACCTGGCTTCCAAGAGCCATCAAGGTACTTATCGAGGTAGCTATACCACTTTAGTTCTAACTCAATCCATTTACCGTGTAGTACCGCTACTCTCAGTGTCTTCTTGTCCAAGTCTATTTTATAGTCTAGAGTGTGTATTCTAGCTGTTAGCTTCTTGAGTGTTGGCTTCGAGCCATTGTTCTTCTTGGTTGACTCAACAACTTCCCTGGCTCGCTTATATATCTCTGATACATGGTGTGCTCTAAAACCATACTTCACTAGTCTACTATAGAACATACTGTGTAGCTCTGTCCACGATGGTATTTCACTTAAACCCCAAATCTCATCTATAACTAACTGTACCGAGTCACGATATGTCCTCAAGAACTCCACTAATAATCCCTCATCTCCCTTGGGAGTGACCGCTTCCACTCTAGCGGTCACAGTAGCCCTCACAGGGAGACTCATCAGTAAACCCTTCTACCCATTTATTAAACCTAGCTTATAAAGCGATTCACACAGTACACGCAAAGTAATGACTACTTATTCGCATCTATTCACAATTAATCACAACTATTTTTAGATCGGCCACAGGCTCTATACCAACAAGCCTGAGTGAAGCTTTGAGTAATAACTCTACAGCTTCTTGACACTGTTTAACAACATACGGGTAGTTCCCACTCTCAAAGGCCTCCTTAGCGTGTTTTAACCTCTCATATGTCTTGCCTAATGTACGACCTCGCCATCGATACATTGTTCATATCTCTATCACCTCTCCTGGTCTATACTCCTTCTTCAACACCCAGTACCAGAGTATCCCAATCTTCTTCCTCTCCGCACCAAGAGCCTTCAATCTCTTAGAGAAGTCGTCTAAGACTCCCTTGAAGAAGCCGTCTCTATCAAAAACTATTACAGCGTCTACAACCATGTCTAGGTATATTGGCCTATGCCTCACAGCTTCATCAACATCTAGAATAATGGGTGCGAAGTCTTCGTAGATGCCTCTAGACCAGAGCTCCTCGACAAGGGGCTCAACAAGCTCCTCAGCTCTCTCAAATTATACAAGCCTCTTAAACCAACCTCGACTTCGGCAGGCCACGGGCAACTATGAGGAGGTCTACATCACTATCTACTCTTGTCTCGCCACGAGCAACAGAGCCAAATACAACTACAGAGACAAGCTTATCCATGAAGACTCTTTGAAGAGCCACGCACAACTCCTTAACCAGACTTCTATAAGGCTCATTTAAATACTCCATACCAACCCTATAGCCTGGTATCCCCAATAAAAACCACCTAGAAAATCAATAAACCCCAGAACACACTTAATATAACCCAGATACGTGTTATTTTCGAAGTAATTTATTTAAACTAAATTAAAGAGTCTACATGGAGAAGTAGTAAATTCATAAAATTGATCTACGAATACGAATTACGACTACTCAAATAATCTCCCCATATGCGTACATTGAAAACAATCAATTAATTATTGTTCACATAATCATGGAGTCAACATTATGGCATTGAACCCCGAGAACCCGTTCTACGCTTCGGGATTAACGTATTACACTGAATAATCCCCGTAAGCCTTGAACAACCTAGTGGGGGTTTTAGGCAAAGCACTATTACTAAATCCATAATAACCAGTAATTTACGAGTGAGGATTAAATAAAGATATATCATCCACTCTACTATTAACCTCCAATACTCCAGTATCCATACTCTGTGTACAAGACGTGGATTAATGGAGTTCTAATCGAGTAGCTCTAAGACTATGTACTCTACCGGCCTCCGTGGGTAACTATTCTAATTCTTAAATACTCATAGTTGATTACTAGAGTAGGGTGTCTAGTTTGGAGTATTTCGAAGGCTTCACTACTTATCTACAAGGCTTCATAATTGCGCTCGTGGTGTTCATTATTGGAGTTAACTTAGTGTATGAGCTGTATAAACACGACCCCAGTGTACTCGAGTATGGTTTTATATTTACTGGCTTGGCGTCGGGGTTTCTATGCGCTTACTGGGTTTATAGAGGGTATAAGAGTGTTGGCTTGAAGCCACAAGCCTCTGACTTAATAATAGTGGCTTCTCTCACATCAATTACTCTCACACTTATGCTCGCATTCTTTCAATGCAATACACTCAATATTGGAGCAGTTGAGGCGCTTGAGAGGTCTTGGAGGACGGGTGTAGCTGTGTTTCTCGGTATTATTGGAGTCGACTACATCATCGCCGTTATAAAGTACTCTATAATCTACTGGCTAGTCTTCATCGCCATTACATCCTTAGTAGCTGGTTTGAGGATGAAGATTGAGCAGGGGACATACTACTACATAGCCGCTGGCTTTATGGGTGGATTTATTGGGGGCTTAGTGGGTTCTAGCGGGATCACTGGTAGGTTAGGAAAGATCATTGCATCCACACTATTCGTTTTAGTATCAATGTACTTCACGTCATACATCACAGAGAGTTCCCGCATATACTGCAGTGAGTGCAGACCATACCTAGAGACATGGAATATAGCTCTCACAGCATCAGCCATTATCGGAATAGCCACCGCCACTTTCATCCTCATAGTGAAGAAGTAAAGAAGCAGTAATTCAGGGTTTTAAACTACTGCAACCCCGCATCGACTAATACACTCGCACTAAGTATCCCCCACGGACATGAACCCTGCTTGAGACTCCATGATGATCGATCTTGACCCCGACGGAGACTACGTTATCTCTTCATTTAAGTCTAGGATTTAACAATACCATACAATCCCCTGGTCGCTGAGTGTATTCCAGGGGTTGTATGGGTGGAGGGTTGAGTGAGCAAAGTGTTCACCTGAATCTTTGAGACTAGTATTTCAGGTGGTTTCAATTATGTATTAAATAGGGTGTCCGCTTTGATCGATAACCATGTCGTCGAGAAGGTTCATGCATTCAGGGTTTTCGTGGAGGAGGCCTCCAAGATTTTAAGTGATCTGGAGGAATCCACCGGCTTCGCCATAGTCCCAATACTCCATAGTCCTCGGAGATATATTAACGCCAGGTCGGTTGACTCTATTTACACAGTTCTCAGAGAGCTAGGTATAGTGAACAAGCTGGCTGTAGTCCTATTTAGTAGTGGCGGGGACATTGATGAAGCATACATACTAGCAACCTACCTACAGGACTCAGCCAGGGAGAAGCTCGTGTTCTATATTCCACGCTACGCTAAGAGCGCTGCAACACTACTAGCTCTCGCAGGCGACGAAGTAGTATTACTGCCCGTAGCCGAGCTCGGGCCAGTCGACCCAGTCATATACGACTCCCGCAATGAGCGATACATACCACTACAGTCAATCCTCGAGATACTAGACCTCCTAAACCAGAGGGGTTTGACGAGCGAGCTAGCCAAGGCCATACTCGAGAGAATACCCGTCGTTGAGCTAGGTGACTACAAGAGGGCTGTAGAGCACAATGCAGAGTTATGCGGGAGAGTAATAGCTAGGAGAATGTACAGGGAGAACCCCGAGAAAGCCCGGGAAATAGCGAGTAAACTAGTCTCATATAAGCAACACTCAGCCGCGATAACACTGAGAGACCTAGTAGATCTAGGGGTAAAAGCGAGAGAGGCGACTAGACAGGAGGCTGAGTACCTGTGGAGACTACACGAGTTATGGGTGGAGAACGTAGTAGAATACGAAGAACTACTACCACCAGAGCCGATCGAGCCTGTAGAATTCAAACTAGGTAGGGGAGTGGTGTTTACAGTTGCACCATCAGATTTAATCCAGTAGTGGGAGGTAATACAGTAAATTAGTTGTATGTTGTAATTATTTAAACCATTGCTATTTAATAATCCGCACAATGGTGTTGTCTATGCGTTATACCTCTACATTGAAACACCTTGTTGGTTTTCTCTTGTTGATATTTATTAGCTTCACATTCCTTCAATTTTACCGCCATGATCGTGAAAGCTGGATTACAAGAGTACTCCTGGCTATTGGCGCAGAAGAGTTTATACAGCTGTTCGGAGTAATCTATAGAGTGACACATGAAGAGGGATTATGAAATGCCTAGTTTAAACCATGTCTTCCTAGGCTTCCTACATTAACAAGGATAATACTCTCCGTGATGTTAAATAAGCTAGTCAAGTCCGTTAAAGTAGTGGTTGCATGGATATAAGGTATTTAATTTTCCCATGATTCATTTTATGCAACTATTGGGAGTTAATGTATTAGGTGACATGGTGACTAATGGAGCGCTTATTGATACTCGTATTGGGGTTGAGTGTAATAAACATAGTTTATGGATTATACTACACGGTATCCCGCCCGCTCTTCGGCGTTGACTTGTATGGAGCGTGGATGGTTCTCTATTTGTATGGAGCGGAATACGTGCCATCACTATTTTCATTTCTACTCGGTGCCCTAGGGGACTCTATTGGTAGGAGGAAGTTAATGGCTATTGGCTTAGTTGGTGCAATACCCCTCTCCGCTGTCTTCACGCTGAGTGATTGGAGGCATATAGTTGCCTCTGTGGGATTCTTCTACTTGTTCTCTGGACTGGTCTCAATAATGGCAATTAGCAGCATTATCGAGGATAGAGCTAGAGTTGGCTCTAAATACTCGCTCGCAGGGCTTGGAATGGGTATCGGGTGGGGTATCAGTAGCCTCATAGCTTGGCCTCTATTTAGATCACTAGATAGGTATTTATTCGCAACTGTTCTGGCCGCATTATACGCTACAGGAACCATACTAGTAATACTCGGATACACTGGGAAAGAGATGGAAGAGGGTGCTAGACCCATCTCAGCCCTTGAAACTGTATTTACTGGGCTCTACTGGTTTACTCCAGTTATATTGTTCTCGTCTATTGGGTTATCAATAGCCTCGAGTGTAACCGCGATTCTACTAGACTACAAAGTACGAGAACTAGGGTTAGTGCCAAGAGACATTGATCCAAGGCTATTATATGGCTTGTTCTACGGTACTCTACCAGTCCTCGCCGGAGTACCAGCTAGATTTATTGCGGGTAGGCTAGTCGATAAAGGTGTAGAGAGGCATCTACTACTAGCGTCTATTATATCATATCTAGCCCTATTCCTCGCTCTACCATTCACACCCCCACTACTATACGTCTTGCTATGGATAATCCCTATATACCCATTCTACGATACGAGTATTTACGCAGTGATATCAAGGAGTACTAGAATGTATGAGGCAACTTCGACTGGTTTTCTAGCATCCGTCAATAGCCTAGCCGGGGTATTGATTATACTACTTAACACTATTACGCCTATTAGGGGGATAACAGACTACGTGATCCAGGTATCGCTATTTCTAGGACTATCACTCGCCTCCACAACGTATACATACCTAAGGCTATAATTAACTTATTTAGTTCTATATGGTCTGCCTACCGAACAACCCACGTGTCTTCCTAGTGGCTACTCCAAAACTCCAAACTCTTATCGATAGCCTTTTCATCTTAGCTGGAAAGATATAAGAGACTTTTTAGGAACATAGTTCTGTGGTGTTCGAAGTGCCATTGATAATTGAGTCTACTTTAGAAAAGGGCCTTCCATACAGTATACACTCTGGAGTTTTGCAACAGACTCTTCCATTGTTTCCACTTCTGCGTATTTCTTGGGCTACTTCTACTTTGGTTCTCCTATAGGCACAGTCTATGCGGTATCTAAGGAAGGTAAAGAGCTTTGGTATGTTAATTTGGGAAGTACTATAGAGACTACTCCTGCAGTTGCCTTTGGCAAGGTCTTTGTTGGTGGTGATGACGGAAACCTCTACGTATTGAAAGCTACTACTGGAGAGTTGCTGTGGAAGTACCCTACTAAAGGGCCTATAATAGCCTCCCCTATTGTCTCACTCAATGAAATAGTCTATGTTGGGAGCACTGATGGATACATCTACGCCCTATCCACTGAAACAGGGGACTTGATTTGGAGCGTTAGTACTAGTGCATCAATAGTAATGACCCCCAGTATTAGACAACGGAATGCTGTTTGTGGCAAGCTCTGATGGGGCTATCAGAGCTTACTACACAGTATAGTGTATTAACCGCTCCCTCTACAGCTGTTAAGAGCAATACAACTACAGTTACACAGATTATTACTAATACCCAAACAGCAGCAATAACAACTACAAAAACCATAAAGGAAGTTTCATATATACCTACAGTTACCATAGTTATTATGGAGAAGCCGCTTTTTGGTGAAGAGAGTGCCGCTCTGGGGGTATCCATAGCAATTATAGTGACATCGATAATAATAGGACTGAGGTTAAAAAAAGAGTGTCATATAATCGGCTAGGTTAAGATAGCTTTAAGTATAACTGCATGAAATTAGTGCTTTGGTGTAGAGAGTAATTTAAATTATTGGTAAATAGCTTCATATTCATATTTTCTTGGAAAAATTCTTGATTTACAAGCCTTGAGAGCATTTCTATTGTTTAAAGGGGTAGGACTGAAATTAGGTGTAGCAGAAATAAATGGGCATTGATTTCTTTTAGGGAAATTATGATGTATTCGTGCAGAGAGTTCTATTATTTTATTTTTTTATTTTATTGTTTCTACTTGAAGAAACTTTATATATCTCTCTCTCTTTAACAAATAGTACGGGAGATATATGAGTTTTTGTATTGAGCTTGCTAATTATGCTTTAAGGATTTGGGATAAGAGTCTTGCTGATTTAATTAAGAATCCCCTGCCTGAGCTTCTTGATGATTTTAGAAGGATTAGGGGGGATTTCAAGGATTTTGAGGCTAAGTGCTATGGTAAGACTGATTCAAATCTCTATGGATATTACGAGAGTGTTTTTAGTGTTGCTCTTCTTAAGCTTAGTGTAGCTATTGAGGATAAGGTAAGGGGTGGGGAGGTTCAAGACGAATACGTAAAGTTTGCTATAGATATGTTTACACCCGATGAGAAGAATGTTATTAGAGAGTTTGAGAGGTTTAGCGGAATTGACCCCAAGGTTGTCTCTCCAGAGGCACTTGCCGAGATGATTGTCTCTGGAAAAGGTGAGATATACCAGCTTGTTAAAGAGGCTGTGAGCAAGCAGTACATAGACTTTGCAAACATTATAAAGTCTTGGTCTAGCAAGTACAGCATAAGCGATTCTATAAGAAGAGGCCTTATAGCAAGGTATGAGGCTAGGTTTAAGAACGTTGTAGAAGCTGTTAAAAGGCTCTTGGATCAGCAACCAGCGTGGCTCAGAAAGCTATTTGCTGAGTATGAAGAGGCTCTTCTCTCATCTGCTGAGGTTAGGGAAAAGTTTGAGAAGATGTTTAGAGATGTTTATGAAAAAGAGGTGTATAGCCTCAGGGAGCGTATAGATGCTTTAGAGAAAGAGAGGAGCGGCTTGATAGACAAGTTAAACTCTTTATCGGAAAAGGCTTTGTCTAGAGAGGTAGAGGCAAAGACTTTAGAGGAGGAGCTCAGTAAGCTGAGGAGAGAGTATGAGGATATTAGAAATAAGTACTTTGAGTACTTGAAGATGTGGGAGGAGAAAGGCAAGGAGCTAGAAGAGCTCAAGTCTAGACTTATTGAGAAAGAGAAGCAGCTTGAGGAAATGGCCTTGAAAGAGAAGGAGTTGACAGCTGCTAGAGAAGCTCTTGAAGCTGAAGTAGTGAGGCTACGCAATACTGTATCTGAATATGAGGCTAGGGTGGAGGAGTATGAGAGGTACAAAGAAGAGCTTCAGCTAGAGCTAAGAGCTATGGAGGACAAGGTGAATACTCTGGAGAAGGTGCTTAGAGGAGAGCTCAAAGGACACCTAGTAACAGCTGAAGAGGCAGCCATGCTTGAGTTTATATTCATAGAGAAGCTGAGGAGCAAGCTGAGAGAGGTTCCAATAGCAATTAAAGTGCCCTGGGGAGAGGTTGTGATAAATAAGTGGAGCTATGAAAGAGTGCAGGCAGAAAGTGTAGAGCAGAGTGCTACAATACCTAGGAACATGTCTATAGTTTTTGGACACAGGTCTAGAAGGTTCCTAGGGCTAGGGGAGGAGAGGGTTGTTGAAGTTATAGGTGTTTACCTCTCCCACCTAGACGCATTAAAGAAGCAGGGCTTTGACTCTCAACCAGCAACACTAAGCGATTTGCTAAATGTTTTGA
Source organism: Thermosphaera sp. (assembly GCA_020833525.1). Taxonomy (GTDB): domain Archaea; phylum Thermoproteota; class Thermoprotei_A; order Sulfolobales; family Desulfurococcaceae; genus UBA285. The sequence goes on along the minus strand of JAJHRV010000018.1, from coordinate 936 downwards.
GAAACAACTTGAGCTCTATTGAAGGTGACAAGAGGTATACATTAGTAGGAATAGCTTCTCCAACAGGCTGGGAAGAATCAGTCACTAAGTACGTTGCTGGAGAAGCATACTCCCTCGTTTTCAACAATGCTGTAGTAATTCTAGTTGACTTGATTAAGAATAGAGCTATATATCCAGAGAAACTAGCAACAACAATGCCCTCTATAGATAAATATGCGAGAATGTTTATACCAGAGGTCATGGCTGAAGAAGAGAAATATGTAGAGAATGTAATTAGAGATCTATGTGACGAGGCAAAGGCCATGGCACCAGAAAATCCTGTAGTCCCCTACAAAAAGCTTGTAGAAAAGCTTAAAGGTATTTCAAATCTATCTATAATAAGGGTTATGAGTAGGCTTAGAGAGAAGGGCTCTATTGAAATAACGAGTGTTGGCGGTGAAAAAATTATTTTATGCAGATCCGTGTGGTGATGAACAATACCAGAAAGAAGAATGAGCTCAAACGATATACATGACTTGATGAAAATAGTTGTATCTGTTGTAAGCACTGTGATACCATGGATTGTAGGGTACCCCATACCCATAGGGCTTATAATAATAGTTGTCATAGTGTTCTACATGAGGTTCTCTAGAAATCCATTTGAACTCTCTATAAATGATCTCAAGAGGCATATAGCTGAGGCTAGGGTTGAGGAGGAGAAGCTACTCAAAGAGCTTAAAGACATTGAGAGAATTCTTAAGAGAGTTGAGGCAGGAGAGGTAGAGGGGGACAAAGACCTTCTACAAGCCAAGAAAAAGCAGTTAGAAGAAGCTTTGAAACTTGCTAGAGAGAAAATCAGGTTAGCATCAATGATAATAATGATTAGGGAGAATATAGAGGTGTTTAACAGGCTCTTCGGCAAAGACAAATTTGCTAAGCTACTAAATGTAGAAGAAC
>JAJHRV010000017.1 GCA_020833525.1 Thermosphaera sp. | reverse complement strand
GCTTTCTTTACCCACACCTATTTTGTCTCCTATAGCCTCTATGATATTGGCTCTCGCCAGTGCTTTAATTGCAAGCATGTCGTATCCGAGGAATGTTAATCTGAAACACTTCTCACCCATAATAGTCTCCTTCTTGACTAGTTTTAATCCATGTAGCTTCCTGAGGATTAAGACTAGCTTCTCCTCGTGAATACCAGTGTTTTTCTCGAGTAGTTTAATGGGGGCATACTCTCTGTTTAAAAGCACTCTCTCGAGTGCGGAGAGTACCTTGAAGTCTTCATCTAGTAGGTTTTTATAAATGACACCTATATTCAATAACCGCACCTAGTATTGAATTATCTCATGAGTCTAGTAATATAGAGATTTGAGGATACTTGGCGGTGGAAATGAGCATTATGTTACTACAACACTCGTTGTTTAAATGTAGAAAGTGCGGTGAACCAGCATTGGTTAGAGTCAAATACGCAAAAGCTAATCTCTGCAGAGGACACTTCCTAGATTACATAGAGCGTAGGGTCGAGAAGACTATTGAGAGGCATAGAATGCTGGAGAACGTGAAGAAGCTGCTAGTAGGGGTTTCAGGGGGTAAGGATAGTTTGAGCCTACTATACATATTGTCAAAGCTACGTAGCAAGTATGGAGTGGAATTGATTGGCTTCCATCTAGACTCGGGAATACCAGGGTACTCTGAGGAATCTAAAAAAGTCGTTTTAGAGGCCTGTAGAGAAAATAGTGTTCAATGCATTGTGATTTCACTGAGAGAAGCCACTGGATACTCGCTCCCAGAGCTCGTGGAGAAAGTGAAGAGACCCCCGTGTAGTATATGTGGTTTGCTTAAGAGGTACTTCATAAACAATGTTGCACTCGAGATTGGCGCTGACGCTGTCGCACTTGGACACCACATAGACGATATCCTCGCATTTGCCGTGAAGGATTTCCTACTGCAGGATCTACTTGATTTATCTAAAATGAAGCCTGTATCTCTTGGTAAAGAGGGTTTTCTAGTTAAAAAATTGAAGATTCTATATGAAGTATACGAGAGCGATCTAGAGTTATACGCTCAACTTAGGGGTATAAAAGTAGTTGGGACACAGTGTCCTTTTAAGTACAATGATCCATTTCTAACGAGTGCGAGGAGAATGATAGAGGAAATAGAAGAACATGCACCAGGCTTTAAAATAATGCTTGCCTGTAAACTCTCAGTTTATGCTGATAAACTAGGAGTGGAGGGGGAGTTAACTCCATGTAAATACTGCGGTTCCCCATCGTCAAGCGGTGTCTGCGGGGTTTGCAAGGTAACAATGAGGATTTCAGGGCATCCAATGGGGTTTGAAATTAAGGGAAAAATACGCAGTTTAATTAAGAATAGTGGAGTCTAGACTACTCCTTCTACTGCTTCATAAACTTCTCTTCATACTGCTTTAAATACTCAACGCTCACTGAAACATCGATAAAGAGCTTTGAGGCGTTTTCAACGTCTCGAGCTTCAATTTTACTCGACCCACGGGTTTCAGCGAGGATCCTAGCGGGCTCCATTAATTGCACTGCATACCGCAGGCTCTTCTTCACTCCAAGCTCTACTAGTTTCTCGAGTGCTTCATTTGTTAGCTCGATCTCCATTTCCTCAGCTCTTATCTTAATTATTTCTCTGACTTCATCGGAGTCGTAGGGCCTAGTGGGTATAATTAATAGTCTATCAAGTAGGTCTAATGGTATGCCGTGGGGTGAGTCGAGGTCTGTTCCACGAATTCTCGCGAAACCCCTGTTTGTGGCTAGGATTATTATTGGTGCAAACTCGCTCTCCATGGCCCTCGTTAGGAAGCTAAAGGCTTCAATATCCATCATGTGTGCGTCGTCAATGAACAACACCCCTGGAACGAGCTCTGCTTTCTTCTCTTCAAGCCACTTCCTTACTCTATCATCTACTTCTTTCCTAACCTCGCTAGGTATCTCGCGCTCAAACGTTAACCCGAAGAAGCTCACTAAGCTCCTCTGCGTTGCGAAGTATACATCGAGGTCGTGTAGTGAGAACACAGTAACTATTTCTTTCTCCTTCTTCACCGGGCCCTTTGGTATTTCAATAACCTTTTTTACCTCGATATCGTATGTTTTAGCCCCCTCTATTTCCTTCGTTCTACCAACTCTGTGGACTCTACCTGTTTCAGCGTCTATCCATATCACATCTCCTTTACGTATCCCCATCTCCACTATTTGCTGTGTAACCTCCTCGGGAACCGTTAGCGTTGCCTCCTCATCTTTCGTTGTAAGAGTGATCTTGGCTTCCACGGGGATAGCGTAGTATGGCATGAGTGGGTGTCTAGCTCTCCTTATTTTAACCTCCTTCACTACTCCCTCATAGACTTTCCTCATCTCCCTGATTCTCACTCCAAGTGCTCTCCGAACGGCCTCCATTAACACCTCTGTCTTCTTCCGCTCAGTACTATAGATCTCACTACCACTCATCATAACAAATGGGGTGTCCTCACCGAGCTCCCTCGCTATTGCAACTGCAAGGGCTGTTTTACCAGTACCAGGTGGTCCAACTAGTAGTATACCTCTACCAGAGAGCTTACCCTCCTTGATCATCTTGACTACAATCCCAGCCGCCTCTCTAGCCTCCACTTGCCCAACTAATCCATCTGCTACAAATACTGCTTTACCACTTTCATCTAGTCCAAGACCACGGATATGGCTATGCGCAGTAATTCTCCTCCTATATGTTGGCTCAAATCTAATACCCACACCACTCACTTCAACCACCATGACTCCACGCTACTAAATAATAGGAATTGGGGTTTTTCACTATTAACAATTAGACTCGAGAATAGAGACGTCTTGTAGGGATCTACCATTGAAAAACCAAGCTATATAGTCACCTGTTCTAGAGTCTACTATAAGCCATGGTTTTCTCCAAGTCTTTAATCCCTCTAAATCCAGACTACTTGGTCGTGGTGGTGCTGGGTGGGAGTGTATTAATAAGACAATGTCTAATCCACGTGATTCAGCCGATAAAATAACATTGTATAAGCAAAGGGGTTCAGCTTTAAACTCTACACATGGATCCCTTGCAACGTTTGGGCATTCATGGATTGAGAGTACATGGGCTTCATCCCCCTTCATTAAACCCACACCAATAAATACTCTTTCAATTACTGAGCCCTTGGATTTTCCAACTATCTCTTCCACATGGCTCCTACAAATGATGAGGTTCAATATAATCTACCTTTAAAACCCGCGATTGCTATATGAAAACAGAGCTAGTTTAATGCAATATGAGTGGTTTATCTTGAGAAAACTCGTTGAGGATATTAATACAAGACTCGATGCCCTTATAGGACGCCTCCGCGAAATGGGTTATAGTAAATGGGCTTTATCATCTATCTCAGAGCTTAGAGAAGAGCTTTCACACTCAAAGACCCCGTTAGGGTTGTCTAGGAGGATTTGGGACAAGTATGTTCTCGTAGTTGCACTCATCGAAGAGACTTCGAGAATAGCGAGTAGGTCGGGGTATGAGTTCGTCGTCTACAATATATTGCCCTCTATTAGGGAGCATATTAAGGAGTTCAAGGCGCTCTTAGAGAAAGCTTATTTACTTGAGAGAATACAACTTTCACTACCCATGATACTGGGTTCACTATTTGTCTTCATTAAGGTCGTTCAAGAGGGGTTATCTGGAAACATGTACTTATTCACAATAGCTACAACTGCATTAATAACTCCATTAATTGGCCAAATCTATGGATTGATCGCAACTGTAATACTAGGGCTCGGTTTAATTGTTCTCGGAGGCGATATTGGATCTGGTTTCACGGGGCTTCTATTAATTGCTGTCTCAGCACTCTACTTCTACATACTCTACTTCACTAAATCCCAGAAATTCACGTTTAAACTCCAGCAGGCCATGGAGGGTGTTAATAAAACTATTCAATCAATACTTGAACCAACCGGGGTAAATTTAGAGGAAGCTATAAGAGAGGTAGTTGCATCTGGGGCATTCAATGTAGAGTCGAGTGGACTATTCAAGTATATAGATCCAGGTGAGTTGTTGAAATATAAAGCATCCCTCCTAATAGCGCATAGAGTTGCGGGGTCTACTCAAATCCCAAGATCTAACTATATAAAACCCGAAGAGAAAATAGAGAGTAGGGAGCTTAGGAGTTATAGTGGTGGTTAATGTGGGTGGATTAAAGAAACCAAAAATATCTTCACAGCAGGCAGCAACCAGTGGTGAGAAGGGAAAAGAAATCCGGATTGTTACTAGACACGTGGTTACAGTGAATGATGTAGTGAAAAATCCAAGACTCATTAAACTCCTCTACTTGATCTCTCTATCCAATAATGGACTAAGCGAGAAAGCACTAAGTCACCTCGTATACAATATCGAGAAGGAGCAAAAGGGTAGATTTGGATACGAATTCACACTCGTAGGAGACACTCCGGTTAGCAAGGAACTACTAAACGACCTTACAACCCTAAAATACACAGGCCTCGTCGAGGTATCTATTAAGAATAGAAAACTACACGTGACGAGTGGAGGCAGGGAGATACTTGATAAAACCATAGAGTCCATTAAAACGGATATAGATGCATTAAAGAAATCCTTCGAGGAGACATGGCCTAAAATAGCTCCAATAGATGTCGAAGCGGGCTTGAAGGCGAGTAAGAGGTAAACAACTATATTAATTTCCATAAACAACGGGTATAGAATAGCGACACGGGATTCTCAAAATACTCATTGATTTTATTGAATGATAAAGACTAATAGGAAACAACTATTATATCCCTTGTCTAAGACTTATTAAATAACCGTTGTGGGCGGCTGTCTCCTTCTAGACTCTCCTTCCTCCCGTGTTATTCTAATCGTGAATAATGGGTTTATGCTTTCTGCATCCTCCAGTTTCTTCAAGTGATCTGCGAATTTAGAGGTATGTGTAATGTCTAAGTCTATTAGCTTGTAGAATATATCCCTTAGTTGACTCCAGAGCTCAATTAGCATTTCCCTAGGCATATGAGTTGTAATCATTGGGTCCTTTAACCAGTTGTCAAAAGCCTCAATAGTCCTCTCCATGTGTTGGAATGCAAGCCTAGATAGAGTTATCAATGTGAGTCTATCCGCTTCCTCATAGTTTTTCTCCGCCTTCATGAATAACTCTTTTGTCTCCTTTTGCCTCTTAATCCATGCCTCTAGATTATCGTAAAACCCACTCATAATTCACCAACCCTGCTTTAGGTTTAAGTTATACCCCACTTTATACTTTTATGAATTAAAAGCTCCATAGTGATTTATTCTCGAAGCCTGGGAAGCCTATACATAAATAAGGACTCTGTTTTTCTAAAAGCGATTTTCTTGGTATAGAGGGGTATTATTTATTTACATAAATACATAAACATATGTTTGGGGGTTCTATCTATTGACTATTCTTAACGGTATAGTAAAGATATAAAAGATTAGAGGGTAAAAGAATATTTTGAAAAGGGGTGTGATATCTATGAATGCAATTACTAAAACCGCAGCCCTAATTTTAGCGGTAGTAGTTGTGATCGCTGTTACAGGCATAGTGCTATACATATCAACGAGGCCTCCAACAACTACTCCAACCCCAACTCAAACCGCAACTACTCCAATTACAACTCCCACCACCACACCTATAGAGACGGAGACCACAACTACCCCGACAACCACTCCTCCCGGTCTTGTTAAAATCGCTATTGGTGACGTCGAGGTGACAGTACCAAGTGAATTCGCTGATTTCGTTGAGAAGGCTAAGAAGGGGGAGGTTAGGGTAACGATTTACTTCGGCCATGCATTCACCCCTGAGGAGAGAGAGGGATTTTTAAAGGCTATAGATAAGTTTATGAAGGCTTATCCAGGAGTTGAGGTTAAAGAGCTCCGTTATGGTGGAATGAACGAGCTACAAGGTCAAATTTCAGCTATTGCCCAAATACCCCCGGAGCAGAGAGAGCAGTTTATTGGGAGTATACCAGAGGTCTTTACATGGGCTCATGACTGGATTGGTTGGTTTGCTGATGCAGGCTGGATCATACCACTAGACGACATTATCGGAAGTCAAGCATATCAAGATATATATCCACACATTCTTGGAACAGCGATGGCTGCTGTAACCTATAGGGGTAAGGTATATGGACTACCATACGCTGGCGAAGCAATCGCGTTATTTGTTAATACAAAACTAGTCTCAACACCACCGACTACTTTCGATGAAATGAAGGCTATTATGGAGCAGTATTATAACCCAAGTGCTGGAACATATGGTGTAGCTATTCCAGGTACATCCATGTACCATATTAATGCATGGGTGACAGCCTATGGTGGATTCTTCTATGATGAGGCAACTAAGGAGTTGGGCTTCACAAAGCCTGAGACCGCTGAGGGTATTAAGTTCTTTATCGCAAATATATATAGGTACGTCAATGTCCTTGCAGGAGTCGATCACACGACGCAGAGAAACCTATTCGGCGAGGGTAAAACACCATTCTACATATCTGGCCCATGGGACGTTAGCTACGCTGTGAAAACTTTTGGAGTGGGCAATTTCGCAGTTGTCCCACTACCAAAGATTGGAGATAAGGTGCCAAAGCCATTTGCAGGATTTAGAAACCTCTACATTACAAACATGGCAATCGTTGGAGCAAAAGGGCGTCAATACGCTGTTGCACTATTTATCCTCTACATGGCCCTCGACAACGACGCAATAATTACATTAGTTAATGAGTGTGGATACGTACCGGTGAAGATTAGTGTAGCTGAGTACGTAATACAGCACTCTAGTGAAAACTCACTATATCCAGTTATAATAGGCTTCTACAGGCAGCTTGTAAACGCTGTACCAATGCCAAAAGACAAGAATATGCAGAGCGTGTGGGGAGCTGATACGCCTTTAGCGATAATTTGGCAGACATATGCTAATAAACTACAGGAGACGAATTCGGTTGATCAAGCCGTGGAGGCGGCTAAGAGTGTAGTCGACCAAGCACTGCAAGATGCATATAACCAGGTAGCACCGAAGATTGAGAAGTAGTGGTGTAGTGTATATGGCTAGTAAAAATAAATTAAAAATTCTTTTTCCCACACACATAGCACTCCTCCTAGTCCTCCCAAGCTTAGTTCTCTACGTATTCTTTAATACATGGCCCATGGTTTTCTCAATTGGAGTTGCATTGACCAATGCTAATCGCTATAATATATCCCCTGATCCAGCCAAGATTAAGGGGTATGAAGAAGCAATTGCTTGTGCAAGTCTATTGAAGGAGATGCCAGAGTATAGAGATAAAGCCTCCATGCTCTTCGATAGACTGAGAATATACTTCCTCAACTTATCGCATGCTCTATACAGATTAAATGAATTAATCAACCAGAGCGTTGATATTTCAAAAATACCCCGTGACGTTATAATTGAGTTAATCAATTCTACTTCGCAACTATATCGTCTACGCGGTGAAGTTAGGAAAGTCTTCAACTGCACTGAACTAAACTACACTACTAAAGAGGAGATTATCCCTGTAGTTCTACTATATAAATTAGATAGCCTACTATCAATAAGTGGAGAAATTAGAGACAGGCTTCAATTGTTTCCAGAAGAAGTGAGTATATCGGAGTTGAGAAATCTCACGAGTAAGGCCAACGCGATCCTAAGCGAGATCGAGTCTGGATTCTCGAAGTTAGAGGTTGGATATGATGAATACATGTCTGAGACCATAGAGAGGTTTCAGAGAGAGAAGGATAGACTAGAACTTAGATTCGTAGGTATAGACAACTTCGCTAAGCTATTCAATGACGTGAGGTTTTACAATGCCCTGTATAAAACACTATTATTCGTCGCAACTAGTGTTCCATTAAAAGTAGCTCTCGGAGTGTCGCTCGCGGTTTTTTACTCCTCAAACTTGATTCTAGGTAGGAAAGCTATTAGAGCTCTTCTACTAGTTCCATGGGCGATGCCATTCCTCTTATCGGCGTTGTCGTGGAGGATAATGTTTAATCCAGCCGAGGGGCCTGTAGCAAAAATTCTGGGACTCAACATGGTTACTAATGAATTGGATGCCTTCATAATATATAACCTCTTCGAGGCATGGCTTGCATACCCATTCATAATGACTGTTACACAAGGTGCTCTCAGGGGGGTACCTAAGGACGTTATAGAGGCTTCATATATTGATGGAGCATCCGTTTTCTATAGATTCAGGAGGATTATTCTTCCACTCGTTGCTAAACCATTAGTGGTTGCAACTATATTGACGACTGGTGCATCGCTACAAGTATTCCTAATACCAATAGTACTCAATGGCGCTGGCCCCACGGGGGCTATTTGTATTCCATTCATAGGCTGTACCTCGGGTCCATTGAATGAAATGTTGCTCATACTGGGTTATAATAAAGTGACTTCGGGGACTGAGGGCGGAGAGTATGGATATGCCGCTGCAATATACCTCGTAATAGTGTTAATTATACTCGCCTACGTAGCAGTTTGGTTTAAGATATCGAGGAAGACTGGTGGTTGAGTGTGAATACTTCTTCGTTAACAATATTGAAATTGTTTGCCACAATAATTGGGTTGATTATTGCCGTTGCACTTGCATATCCATTGGTTTTCATTATAGCTCAGTCTATAATAGGTAAAGGTACTATTGTTCTACGTAGCCTGGATCAATTAATCCAATATGGGGTATCAATAGAAAGCTTCATTAAGGTAGTTAGTAATGAGGAGTTTCAGACTTGCCTATTAAATACCTTACTTGTTGCAATCATCACTACAATACTGGCGATTTTCATAATTATACCGAGTGGTTATGCTTTCTCAAGGTTTGAGTTTCTAGGGAAAAATACACTATTGTACTACTACCTCATTGTTAGCCAAGCTGGCGGGGGATTGGGCATTATAGCTGTTTTAGCCCTCTACATATTCTTCTATAGAATGACAGCATATGGTGTAAACTTAATGCAGGTGTATGTTCTCCCCTTTGTCTATGCATCGGGAATGGTGCCTTTCCAGACATGGCTTGTAAAGAGCTACTTTGACCAATTACCGAGATCCCTTGATGAGGCAGCTTTTATTGATGGTGCTAATTGGTTTGAAATTATATTTAGAGTTATATTCCCAGCTTCTAAAGCCGCATTTATTTTAGTGTTATTGTTTGGATTCATGGGTGCTTGGGGAGAGTTCTTTATAGCTGGAATATTTGGTATTAAGACTCTTGGATGGTTTTTATTCACTCAAGCAATGGGTCAAGCCGGTTTACAAAATCCAGGTTTTTACGCAGCTACATCGATCATATATGCTACTCCGATCATCATATTATTCATAGTATCGCAGAAATATATTGGAGAAGCATATAGGCTTGGATTAAAAGCCTAGGTATCTATATGTTTCACTATAATCGATACTTCAACCGGAAATGCAGAATACATTATGTGAAAGCTCATTATTTATTCGTAAAGATGTTGACACTTAGGTAAATAAGTTATGGAGAGGAAGCTTTTCTACATTGGTGTAGATGAAGCTGGCCGTGGACCTGTTATTGGAGACATGGTGGTAGCCGGTGTACTCGTGCATGAAGAGGTAATTGAAAAACTTGTTGGAGAGGGTCTTGCAGACAGTAAGAAAATGAGCTCTACTGATAGGGGCAGATTGTATTGGATGGCTTTGAGTAGTGGCGTTGTGTCAGTTGCTATATACATCCCCCCTTGGAGGATTGATAGAGAGAACATTAACGATGTCGAGGAGAGAGTAATTGGCGAGATCCTCAGAGTTCTCGGAGTAATTAGTAGAATCAATGGGCTCAAGCAGGTTGTAGTAATAGTAGATGAAGTAAAGGGGAGGGATAAGAGGATCAGGGCTCGGGCTGAAGAGGTATTGAAGAGCATACTACATGGATTTATAATGGAGAAGAAAGCTGATGCTAAGTATCCACCCGTTTCACTCGCCAGTGTGGTTGCTAAGGTTTCACGAGATACTAGTTTAATGGCTCTTCGAAGATCTGTAGGAGGCTTTGGCTCTGGGTATCCAGTAGATCCTGAGACAAAGAATTGGATTCTGCAGATTTATTCGCAGGGGCTCTCTCCGCCACTATTTCTCAGAAGGACCTGGGGGAATCTAAAGAATTTAGCGCCGTCATGGTATATAGCTAAGAGGAAAAAGAGAGCGGGGCAGAAGTCGATTTTAGACTATGCTAAGGGTAGGTAGAAATGCCAACGAATCTACCTGCTGAGGCTAAGGCTAAGTGGATTAAAGTCATGGAGGCTAAGACCCCTGAGGAGAAGGTGAAGGCGCTTGAGGAGTTTCTATCAGCAGTGCCCAAGCACAAGGGGACGGAGAGGCTGCGCGAGTGGGCTACGAAGAGGCTTGCTGAGTTAAGAGAGGAGATAGAGGAGAGGAGGAGGAAGAAGACTGGGGCTAGGTCTCTATTCTTTATTGAGAAAGAAGGCGATGTCCAAGTCGTTGTAGCTGGGCCGCCAAACACTGGGAAGAGCTTGTTGGTTAATAAGTTAACTGGTGCTAGAACAATTGTTGCCGACTACCCGTTTTCAACTACATACCCTATTCCAGGCATGCTGAAGTATAATGATGTATACTTCCAGCTCATAGATACACCCCCCATAACTCGTGGAGGCTACTCGAGGAGAGTTATTGGATTATTGAGGAACGCTGATGGAGTACTACTAGTTCTCGACGCAACGAGGGACTATGAGGCAGAGCTCCGTGAACTAGTTGACCTACTACGAGATGAAGGGATACTACTCGTTAAGCCGAAGGGACGTGTAGCCATGGAAGTCTATAGAACGGGGAAGGCGGGTATTAGGGTAACACTTATGGGTAAAATCGTGGATGGCACTGTGGAGGATATTAAAAAGATCCTTGAAGGGTATAGGATTTATAATGCACATGTAAAGATATATGGTGAGGTCTCATTAGATGATGTAGAGCAATCAATATTTGAATCCACAGTATATAAACCAGTAGTTCTATTCATAAATAAAATTGATGTAGTTGAAATAGATGAATCGAAGCTTAGAGAACTAGTGAAAATAATCCCCGGATCACCCATAATCACCGGCTCTGCAATAACTGGCCGGGGACTAGATAGTATTCCTCCACACCTATACAATGCACTAGAAATAATAAGAGTATATACAAAAGCCCCCAATGCTCCACCATCTCAGAAGCCACTCGTCTTGAGGAAATACGCTACTGTGAGAGATGTAGCTAGGAGTATACATAGAGACCTCTTGGAGAATTTTCAATACGCACGGGTTTGGGGCTCTTCTGTTAACTACCCCGGTGAGAGAGTGGGGTTGGATCACGTGTTGTCGGATGGAGACATAGTAGAGATCCACTTCAAGGGCTAACACTCAACTACATCTACCGGAGCCCTAGCCATAAAGTCCAAAATCGGCTTTAGAGAACCACGCTCATCACACAAGTAGACAATATCAGGTGCCACTGTACTGTATATTTTCAACGCGAGTTCCTCTGGCTTCCTTCCATTGAAAACAATAATTCTCTCAGGGCTAATATGACTTAACACGTTTGATTTTGCGAGGAGATCTGCGGATTTAGGGTCTGTTAATAGCCATGTGTTTGGGTATTTACTTACGATTTTCTCGATTTTTTCAGTTTCCTTGGTTTTTAATGAAACTATGATTAAAACCCTTATTGCGGTCTTCGTCAAAGAAATCACACTTTGTTAAATACCACTATTTATAATATCAAATCCGTATATATTGATACAGAGGCACAAATATTGCTCGATACATATTGGTGAACGCTATTGATTACGCCGAGCGATCTAGAGCTTTACCTAAAGAAGCTAGGTTATAGAGTGGAGTACTCTAATGGAGAAATAAGAGTTCTCCACGAGGCTCTACCACTATATCTTAAAATAGAGTTCCAGGGTGGACTTGTGCATATGAGTATTAAGCCAGGTGAAGGCTTTAAAGAAGCAATAGAAGACCTGAGAGACATGGGGGAAGATGTTGAGGAAATAGTGGAAAATGCTCTCTCATACCTCAATATAGCTTCTTTGAAGGCACGTCAATGGATTGAAGAGCATGGATTAATACCTGTATTTAAACTCAGAGAGGGTAGTATTGAAGTATATGAAGCCCTTGAGGAGATATTAGAGGAGGAAGAAGAGGAGTAGGTGTAGTATCTGTGGATAGGTTATTTGGCACTGATGGTGTGAGGGGAGTTGTTGGATCAGAACTAAACCCCCTGTTCATAGCCCGACTTGCGTACGCCATTGGATCCTACTTTGGAGAGGGCTCAAGACTACTAGTAGGCTCCGACTACAGATATGGAAACAATGCAATAAAGAGAATAGTTGAGGGTTCTCTACTGCTCGCTGGGTTAAAGGTATACGATGCGGGGTACGCACCAACTCCAGCAATACAGTATGTTGTGAAGACTCAGGGCTTTGACGGTGGTGTGATGATCACTGCTAGCCATAACCCGCCTGAGTATAGTGGAATCAAGGTGATTGGTCCAACCGGTATCGAGATAGATAGAGATGAGGAGAGAGTTGTAGAGGAGATCTACTGGACTGAGAGATTCAGGTTTGCGAGTTGGAGGAGCATTGCTGATCGGGTTGAGGAGTATCCATATGTATTGGATATGTATGTCGATGCAGTCGTAAGGGAAGTGGACTCCGAGAGAATCTCAAGAAGAGGGTTTAAAGTTCTAGTAGACCCTGCCAACAATGTTGGTTCATTAACAACTCCGAGGATTCTAAAAAGACTAGGGGCAAAGCCCATTGTTATAAATGGAAACCTAGACGCCTCTCCCGCTAGATACCCGGAGCCTACACCAGACACTCTTGTTGAAACAGCTAGATTGGTTAAAGTATACGGGTGTGACATTGGAGTCGCCCATGATGGGGATGCAGATAGAGCAATATTTATTGATAGTGAGGGGAGAATCCAGTGGGGTGATAGAAGTGCTCCTTTGCTAATAAAACACTTGGTTTTAAACAGAGGTGAGAGAGGGAGGGTTTTTACCGGAGTTTCATCAAGCACTATTGTAGAGGATGTGTTGAAGCCTCTTGGCGTCGAGGTTGTCTGGTTAAAGGTAGGTAGTGTGGATATTGCCCACGCCATGAGGAGGGCGGGCGATGCACTCTGTGGTTTCGAGGAGAACGGTGGATTCATGTATCCAAGACACCAATTTGTAAGGGATGGTGGAATGAGCACGGCTTTATTCCTGGAGCTACTAGCGTGGGAGAATAAGTCTGCATCTACGTTATTCGACGAGTTACCAAGACTCTACGTGTTGAAGACAAAGTATAGAATGTCTAGGGATCAAGCGTTGAGGGTTGTAGAGTTTGTTAAAGAAGAGTTTAAAGGCGAGAGAATGATCACTATAGACGGAGTCAAGGTCATCCACAACGACTACTGGGTTTTAGTAAGGCCTAGTGGGACTGAGCCATTATTGAGGGTTATGATCGAGGCTAAGAGCGAGGAATTAGCGAGAATCATCCTTGAGAGAGTGGAGAAATGCGTTAAACAGGTGGTTCCACAGTGATGAGGTATTGGGGCCTCGATGTATTGAAATGTGTTCACTGCAAGAGCTTTCCACTTGTGATACACGTGATCGAGTATGAGAGGCAGGATATAGACACTAGTGGTATTGAAAAACCATTCTGTAAAGTCTACTGTGGTTATTTAAGAGAAAACATCCAGCAGGGTAAGGAGTATCCATGTGGTGAATGCATTAAGATAGGTATAAAGACAGCTATACTCTACTGTCAAAGCTGTAAACACTGGTATCCCGTTAAAAACGGAATCGTTGTAATGCTGACTGACAATAAGAGAAAACTCGAGAAAGACCTAGAATTTCTAAGGACGTACAGAGAAAAGATCCCGGAGAACATTCTACGCGAGGGTAAACCAGTAAATTTAGAGTCTACTCCACACTAATACCATATATAAAGCAGTAAGTCTCATTCACGAATACATATTCTAATCTCACGTGGTCTAGATGGAACACCCTTGAGTGATTGAATCATTCCACGTATTGTGTTTTTTAAAATGCTCTTCACAAATGGGTTAATAGGTACTTCAACTCCATCGATTAATAAACTAATATCGCTAATTACTGGGCACCATGTATTCTCTCCCCTGAGGTAACTAATCAAGAATTTATGGCATGATTCAAATCCACATAATTGACAATTAGAGCCTGGGAGTTGGCTAATGTAGTGCTTTAGAGCCCTCTCCTCAATAAACTCTGCGAGTTTTTCCTCTTCACCGGGCCTGTATATTGGTAGATCGAGGTTGATCCGTGTATCGGGGTTATTTAAGTACACTGCTATAACACCCTTAACTAATTCACGGAGTCTTAGGAATTCGTTAATGTCTCTAGCAACAATTACAGCGTCCCCGATTTTACTCTCCTTGAAGCCTTCAATGATTATTATTGGTTCAATTAAATATGGTAAACCAGCCTCTAATACATCCTCGTGTTCCCGTTTATACATTACTGCTAACCCAGTAGTAGAGAGGAGTACGGTGGATGCACCTGCATTCACATATCTCTCGCTGTCTTTGTCCTCTAAATTCACTCCACTAACACAGTGTTTTACAACCCCCACGAGATACCCCTTCCTCGATAAATACTCCACAACTCTACTAGCTACGTGTGTCTTACCTGCACCAGAGGATTGCGATACAAATTTCACAATGTACTTATCGGGCACCTCGCGCACCCCTAGAACCATAATTTAGCTTGTAGTATTGCTAAAAGTAAAGATATGATAAGCAGTATTAATGTGTAGTTGTAGGATCTATTGATAGCAATCATCTTTTTCACAGGTATACGTAGCTTCCAATAACAGTATTCATCTATAAATCTACCCACCTCTATTAAGCTAGCGACTGCAGGTGGAATTCTCTTAGTGAATGCCTCGTGTTTTAAACTCCCAACCATTAGTGAATCCAGGAAGCTCCTCACACCAAGTGGAGTAGTTTTTGCAAGTAGTAGGGGTACTACTGCAACACTCCTCAAGCCTAGGAGGTATAACAAGTTGAATAATTCTATAGGCGATATTATTATAAACATAAAAACAAGCCCCGTTCCCAACCCAATACTCCTAGCCATTATCAGTAACAATTCGAGTGGAGTCATATGGTATAATCCAGTTAATGATAGTAAATATGCAGAGGCCCCCATGGCAAACCCCACTAATGCGGTAAGAGTTGTTACTGCGACAACCCACTCTAAGCCAGGGTAGATCAGGCCTATGGGTATAATGAATAGTGCGAGTAGATATGACTTCGCAGGGTTTTTCAGTACGAGCAAGATAATTGATAAAATAAATGTTGCCTTAGCCAGTACATGGGCCCTTCTAAACCCCTCATCTCCAGTTAGGAAAAACGACTTGTAGATCACTGATAGAATCCAGCCTAAGAAACCTGTAAGAGCCATATTAACCCTCTCTACTAAGATTTATAATTCTATCTGCAATATGTGGAATCCTAGGGTCGTGTGATGCTATAACAACCGCTTTACCTTTTTCAACTAGTAATTGAAGTGCATTCAATACCGATGCTGCACTCTCATCGTCTAGTCCCCCGGTTGCTTCATCAATGAAGTAGCAATCGGAGTTCATTAAGTATGCGGAGGCGATGGCGAGTCTACGTCTCTCACCGCTACTTAGTTTTGCGAGTGGAGTGTCGAGTATGTATTTAAGATTAAATAACTCAGCTACATCTAGAGCTTTATTCTCATCACCCCTAGAAGCCATTAATAACTCCTCGCGTGGTGTAGGCATTGTGAAGTATAGTAGGGGGTTTTCGGGTATATATATCACAGAGCCCGATCTCTCAACAACCCCCTTTGTGGGTTTTAATACCCCAGCACCTATCTTGAGTACCGTGGTTTTACCAGATCCGTTTGGACCCGTTAAAAGCGTTAGAACACCTTTATGGAACTCTGCATTAAATCCCTTTAGTATGTAGTCTCCACCAGGGTATTTAAACCACGTGTTTTTAAACTTTACAACTACTCCCTTAGCCTCCCCGTGGCTGGCTTTAATAGGTATTTGACTAGGTAGAGCATCATCGCGCCATTCACCATGGTACTTAACTCTACCTTTATCCAAGATGAGGAGTCTTGGTTCTAGGGATCTCCATTCGTGTGGGTCGTGATCAACGAGTATAATCCCCATACCCCTACCTAGAGCAACTTTTACATAGTGTTTGATTATTCTTCTCGCCTCCTCATCGAGGTACACGAGTGGCTCGTCTAGGATGAGTATCCTGGGAGATAAAAGCAGTGTTTCAAGCCATAGGACTCTCTGCGTCTCCCCTGCACTGAGAGTATATGTGAGCCTCTCTCTGATAGAGGAGACTCCAAGTAGGTTGAAGTCTGTGTCAACGCAGCTTACTTCTCTAAGGGATAATGCATGGCAAATCTCAGCGTATACAGTGTGGCCGACTAGTGCATACCATGGTTCTTGTGGAATATAACCCATGGCTTCATATATATCGCCTGGTCTAAGACTATTTAAGTCCCTTCCCTCAACAATTACTTTTCCCTCTATGAATCCACCGAATACCTCTATAGTCCCAGTAATGGCCCTCACAAGTGTTGTCTTCCCACTACCACTATGCCCAGTTACAACTAATAGTTCACCCTCTCTAAGAGTAAATGAGACATTTCTCAATTCAAATCCTTCTGGATATCCACACCGCGATATTTCAACTTCAAGAAGAACTCTCGTCAATATGCAAGCACCAATATGTGTAGGAATCAATAAAAACTATTTAACAAACCCAGCTCTACGTAGCCATGCAGCCATGGGGATCGCTATTGATGCCCCCACAATGACCTGGCTGATGTTAACTGGTATTTCTAAAACAGCGGACTCCGGTGGTCTACCCAGTAGGGGGTTACTAATGAAGAACTCGTATAGGAAGTAGCCTAAAACCATTAATAATCCACCAATAGCTAGAGCGTAGACCTCGCTACTCACTATATACTTCTTCATGAGAACCATGAATATTAAACCACCAAGTAGTGCACCTATAGCAATCCACACTGCTAACGCCAC
>JAJHRV010000016.1 GCA_020833525.1 Thermosphaera sp. | reverse complement strand
GTAGGAGGACTAAGTTCCAAGTAGTTGTGGTTGTCGGTGATGAAGAGGGATTCATTGGCATTGGTATTGGAAAAGCAAAGCAATATACAGAGGCCCTTGCAAAAGCCATTAGAGACGCTAAATTAAACATCGCGCCAATAAGGAGGGGTTGTGGAAGCTGGGAGTGTAGGTGTAGTGAACCACACTCGGTGCCCTTCACAGTCGCTGGTAAATCAGGCAGTGTAGAGATCGTGCTGAAGCCTGCACCACGTGGAACAGGGCTGGTAGTCGGTGACACCGCAAAGGTTATTCTACGCTTAGCAGGTATAAGAGATGCCTGGTCTGAGTCCTATGGACACACGAGAACAACTCTTAACTACGCTAAAGCAGTAGTCCACGCTCTCCACAATACATACAAGTTTGTAGCACCCGTGGATTGGAGTAGGTGATATGTATGAGTAGCCATATTCCTGTATATGCAATTGTGAGAGTAAGGGGGCGTGTAAACACTCCTCACGAAGTAGAGTACACTCTAAGACTTTTAAGACTATATAAGAAGTACCATTGCGTAGTATACCCAGCCAACCTACCGGGTCTCCAGGGGATGCTAAACAAGGTGAAAGACTGGGTTACATGGGGGGAGATAGACATGGAGACTCTTACAAGTCTACTTAGAGCTAGAGGTAGAATACCGGGTGGAAAACCACTTACAGACGAGTACGTTGACGTTAAACTAGGAGATAAGGGTGTAAAGGGGGGTATACAGGGGCTTGCAGAGGCTATTCTAACCGGTAGGATCATACTGCACAAAGTAGACAACTTAATTAAACCCGTTTTCAGACTACACCCACCAAGAGGAGGCTTTAAAGGGACTATTAAGAAACCCTACTCACAGGGGGGAGATACCGGCTATAGAGGAGCCGCAATCAATGAGTTAATCAAGAGGATGCTTTAGCGGGGGGTGAAGTAAATGGTTGTCAGGAGGGAGAAGAAGTCTAGGAAACTACGCGGTAGAACAAGGACAATGGGTTGGGGCAGGATCGGGCAGCACAGGAAGAGTGGTTCAAGAGGTGGATTTGGCGCTGTTGGATTCCACAAGCATAAGTGGACGTGGGTAATTAAGTATGCTCCCAACTGGTATGGGAAACACGGATTTGTAAGTATTTATGAGGTAAAGAAGTATCGCTACATGAAAACCATTAATGTAGGGGAGTTAGACGAGATAGCTAGAGAACTCGTAGCGAGGAATACTGCAGTGAGGGAAGGCGAGTTAATAGTCATAGACACTATTCAACTAGGCTACGAAAAAGTCCTCGGCGAGGGCACTGTAACAATGCCGCTCAAAGTAATTGCAAAGTCCATTACAGAGGCTGCAAGGAGAAAAATAGAGGAGGCCGGTGGAAAAGTAGTTGTTGGATTAGAGGAGGTCGGGGAGCAGGCGAGTAGTTAATTCTGTGTCTCATACTTGCTTTATTTTACCCCTTAGGTAATATATTAATTCCTAGTTGGCTTAGTATTGGAGAGCTAGAGTAGACTCGGTGCTGGAGATGGGTTTACTTAAGGCCATGTATGAGGTTGCAAAGTATATTCCAAGCGCGCCAAAGCCCACGAGGAGAGTAGGGCTTGGAGAGAAGCTTTTGTGGACAGCGCTTGCACTCGTACTTTACTTAATAATGGCCCATACACCGCTTTATGGTGTTCCATGGGAGGCTACAAGGCAGCAGCAGTTAATGATACTACAAGTGGTATTCGCCTCTCATAGTGGTACACTAATGGAGCTCGGTATAGGCCCTATAGTTACAGCTGGCTTAATAATGCAGATCCTTGCCGGCGCGAAGCTAATAGACATAGACTTAACCGACCCCGAAGATAGAAAGATATTTACAGGCGCACAGAAAACACTAGGTTTAATACTAGCCGCTGTCCAGGCTACAATGTACGTCTTAGCCTGTAGATACTGGCCTTTTGCAGGTAATCCAATATATGCATGTACAGCTTCAGCAACTACTAGGATTATTGTAGCACTCCAATTATTTATTGCGACGCTCTTCGTCATGATGCTCGACGAAATGATCCAGAAGGGTTGGGGGCTTGGATCAGGGGTATCACTCTTCATCCTAGCTGGAGTAGCCACAACTGTTTTCTGGGATATCTTCAGCCCCATCCAAGTCCAAGGCGTGTATGTTGGGTTTATACCCTATGCAGCAAGCGTATTGAGTGCTGGTGGATCAGTGTCAAATATACTCCTTCGATCTGGGGGTAGAGACCTGCTGGGGCTTATAGCGACATTTCTTATTATAATATTATTGATATACCTGAACAGCGTGAGAGTGGAAATACCAATCACTACTCCTAGACTACAGACGATAAAATCCAAGATCCCACTTCAATTCCTATATGTCACTAATATCCCAATACTCTTCATTGGAATACTCTATTCAAACCTAATAGTCTTCGCAACGATTACTAGAACGTATGTGGGCTCTGGGGCGCTAGCAGATCTACTCGCTAAGTACGATAGTCAGGGGAGACTTGTAGGTGGGCTTGCATACTACCTTGCAGCACCTAATGGACTATTGAGTGCTTTCTCGGAGCCAGCACACTTGATTATCTACAGTCTCTTGGTACTGGTGTTTGCAGTTATATTTGGAATAATCTGGGTTGAAGTAGCTGGATTAAACCCCGCTATGCAAGCCCAGCAGTTGCTAGACAGCGGGTTTGAAGTACCTGGTTTTAGGAGGAATCCAAAGATCCTTGAGCAGTTGCTAGCAAGGTATATTTATCCACTTACTATTCTATCATCACTTATTGTTGGTTTAATCGCTATTTCCGCCGATATTCTGGGGGCTTATGGTAGTGGCACTGGCTTACTACTAGCTATTGGAATACTCCAGCAATACTACTCATTGATCGCGTACGAGAGGACTCTTGAAGCGTATCCAATGCTGAAGAGGCTTATTGGAGAATAGTGATGAAGTCTACTCTACTATTCCTAGTTGTCTCACTATTCATGGTTGTCTACCTCTACGTCTTCAAACTTGTGAAAAAGACCTCCTACTATAGGAGAGTAAAGGCTCTGTATGAACAGGCGAAGAAAGTCCCCATGAGAGTGAGCTCGAAGGGGGATTATAGGAGACTTAGGAAGTACGCCCCCTACTTAAAGGAGTATAGAAGGAGAATGTTGAAGCTATCGCTTATTAATATTGGCGTGTTCATGGCGGTGTATACTGCAATGCTTTTTACATCCTACTTATTAATGGTTTACCAAGAAATATACGTCGTGGAAACACCTATTACAATCCCCTTTTTCACATATATAGATGAGAGTGGTAGGCTCTACATACACTCCACCATGGTAGTTATAATTTCACTAGCAACTACCCACTACCCTATACTACGAGAGTTGAGGATGGAGAAGTAGTGTGTTTTGAAGGATTTAAATCCCTTAATACATAAATCAATGAAAACAATAGAGTATACACTGGTGCATGCATATGCCGAGGCCTATGTACCGCGCGAGGAGCTGGAGGAGGATTTCTAAGAGAATACCTAGTGGTAGAGCAGTGGTTCACTATGAGAAAGGGAGGCCTGGTAGAGCTAGGTGTGCTGTGTGTGGAGCCCCATTGAATGGTGTGCCAGCACTTAGACCAGTAGTGCTTAGTAAACTAGCTAAAACGGAGAAGAGGCCTGAGAGACCCTATGGAGGCGTAGTGTGCCCTAAGTGCTTATCACGTGGTTTGAGAAACTCTATTAGAGCACTAGTGGCATCATAGCGGACTCTCTACTCAGTTGTAGCTTTAATGAGGGGTCTCTCATTGGTTAGAGTAGTTATTAGTGGCCCCCCGGGCAGTGGGAAAACAACACAGGCTAAACTACTAGCCGAGGAGTATGGTTTAAAATACTACTCTGCTGGGAGAATATTCAGAGACATTGCTCAACAGAGGGGTGTTAGTTTAGAGGAGTTAAGCCTCGTTGCTTTAAAGGATCCCTCAATAGATCTCGAAGTAGACAAGAGAACATATGAAGTTGCTAGAGAAGACAATATTGTCATAGATGGACACCTCTCAGCGTGGATTGTGAGCGAGTTAGTTGATTATAGAATATACATCACCGCCCCACTATCGCTCAGAATGCTTCGCATAGCTTCAAGAGATGGAAAATCCATAGAGGATGCATTTAGAGAAACCATTGTGAGAGAGTATACTCAGAAAAAGAGGTTTTTAGAATTCTACGGGATAGATATAGATGACCTATCGATCTTCGACCTCGTCATAAACACTAAGTATATTGGTATTAAAGAGGCATTTGAAATAATTAAAAAAGCTCTTGAGGATAAACTATAGAGGTTTTATGAAGGGGTGTGTTATGCCTGCGATCGAAGTAGGTAGAATATGCGTGAAAGTAGCTGGTAGAGAAGCGGGGAGGAAATGCGTAGTAGTAGATATTGTAGATGAAAACTTCGTCCTAGTAACGGGTCCAAAGCAGTTGACAGGAGTAAAGAGAAGAAGAGTGAACATTAAGCACATTGAACCATTAGATAAACTAGTCAAGATCGCGAGAGGAGCGAGCGACGAAGATGTTTTAAAAGCTATTCAAGAATCGAGACTAGAGGAGTTCATGAAAGAAGTAGTTAAACCAAAGTTCTCTCCTATAAAGTAAACTGAAAACCCATTTTATGTTTTTAGAGCATGTTTCCCCATATAATCCTAGTGGGGATTGAGAATCCTGGAGGGTGTATCTAATGGGTTTAAAGGAGAAGGGGGTGGGCTTCTTAGACAAGATCACTGCTAGAGCAGGCTATGTAAATAATTGGATTACTGTAAGAGAAGCCGATACAAGCCCCGATTACGGGGTATTACCATATGAGAGGGGGATAATTGATCACATAAACTTTGGAGTAATCAACCTAGATAAACCACCTGGCCCTACAAGCCATGAAGTGGTTGCATGGATTAAGAGAATGTTTAATATTGAGAGAGCGGGTCATGGGGGAACCCTAGAGCCTTGGGTTTACTAAACCAAGGCGGGGATACCCCAAGGTTACCGGGGTCTTACCAATAGGCTTAGCTAATAGTACCAAGGTTATTGGAAACGTTATACATAGCGTTAAGGAGTACGTAATGATTGTCCAGCTACACGAGGTAGTTGAGAGGGGGAGAGTGGAGAGTGTAGTTGAGTACTTTAAGGGGAGG
This sequence comes from Thermosphaera sp., assembly GCA_020833525.1. GTDB lineage: Archaea > Thermoproteota > Thermoprotei_A > Sulfolobales > Desulfurococcaceae > UBA285. Next base: position 11,916 of record JAJHRV010000016.1, on the reverse strand, counting down.
ATCTATCAGAGGCCCCCGCTTAGATCAAGCGTTAAGAGGAGTATTAGGGTGAAGAATATATACGAGATCGAGGTTCTCGACTATCAAGATAAGTTCTTAATGCTGAGAGTACTCTGCGATCCAGGCACATATATGAGGAAGCTGGCACACGATATGGGCTTAATTCTGGGTGTTGGAGCCCACATGAGGGAGTTGAGGAGGACTAGGACTGGTCCTTTCAGAGAAGACGAGACACTGGTAACTCTACAGGAGGTGGGTGAAGCATTGTACTTATGGAGGAGTAGTGGAGATGAGAGGTATTTGAGGAGGGTTATTCAACCAGTTGAAGTGTCAACTGTCCACTTGCCCAAAATACTAGTACTCGACACCGCTGTCGACGCAGTAGCCCATGGTGCTAATCTAGCGGCACCAGGTGTAGCCCAGCTAACTAGAAACGTGGAGCCCGGTAAACCAGTAGCAATATATACCTTAAAGGGGGAGCTGGTTGCACTGGGTAAATCATTGAAGAGCGCCGATGAGATCGCTAGAATGGATAAGGGGCTGGTTGCCGAGACGACAAGGGTTGTTATGCCTCGAGGTGTGTATCCGAGGACTTGGAAAACAAAGAGTGGGAGTGGTTTGAGATAGTGCACTACTATAGGAAAACCCCTGGTAGGAGGGTACTTATACCCCTCTATACTCATGGACATACATTTCAATTTATCTCATATACTAGCCTATTCTCAGGATCCTCGATTGATGAGGGAACACTACTGCTAATAGAGAACATTAAACTACCCGGGGATGGATTGATCCTCGATGTCGGGTGTGGATATGGAGTAATTGGAGTAGTTGCCGCGAAGTTAAATCCAAAGCTAAGGGTCTACATGACTGATATAAATCCACTAGCCGTTAAAACAGCGAGGCAAAACGCTAGGTTAAACGGAGTTGAAGATAGAGTAGTTGTATTGGAAGGGGATAGATACGAGCCTGTGAAGGGGCTGTTATTCAACGCCATATACTCAAACCCACCGCTCTCAGCTGGAATGAAGATCGTCGAGGACATTGTACTCGGGGCAAGAGACCACTTATCGAGAAATGGCTTTGCACAATTCGTCTTAGCGAAGGGTGGTGAGTACCTAGAGAGAGAAGCTAGAAAAACCTATGGCATTGTGGAGGCAACGAGTAAAAAGGGTTATATTCTCCTATACCTAAAACCATAAAATAGAGCCGGGGTGCCCGAGCGGCCTAAGGGGCCGGCCTTGAGAGCCGGTGGGGGTTTGACTCCCGCGCGGGTTCAAATCCCGCCCCCGGCGCTCCTCCTCTAAATACCTAAGATAAATTTTATAGGGTTGTTTTTCAGGGTTCACGCCTCTGTGGAGAGGGTGTGAACCACTATGTGATTTACTAGGTGAAATCATGCCCACTAATCCCTGGTACAATGGGGTTAATGCTAGTGCTCTCGGGGATGATGCAAGGGAGCTTAGTGCGCTGCTTCCTACTGTAGGAGTTAGTGGGTGGGAGAGAAAGAAAGTTCTCAATGAATTCAAGAAATGCGGAGGGGAATACTCGTAGTCACGACTGTGAGGGTTGAGGTTAATAGATATTTCAAATGCAAATGTGGAGATTATAGTTTGGTGGATGGCATCCCGTAGACGGTTCATACAGCGACCGAGTAGACTACTAGGGCCAAAACCTGGGAGTAAGGAGGCAGTAATGTACGAGATAATCCTCGAGGAAATGCCCGAGGAATACTAAGCCAGAGAGAGGAAAAACATCGACTTAAATGAGTACCTCGACGAAGAAGACACAGAATAGAAAAGACAAGTGTTCTAAATCACTCTATTCATATCTGATTTCAGCGGACATACCACATGGTGTATTCCTAAAACTCGCCGAGTATAGGCCTCTAAACGGAGTAGTTACGAGGAAGTAATCGTATAGAGTCACCGAATCGCCTGGGCCAATATCACCGAGTATTAATATTGGGCGTATAATTAGGTAGGGGTAGGAGTAGTATTTGGCGAGCAAGAATTCTCCCTCGATAGCGCTTAGACCCGAGTCAATAAACGAATGCGAGATCTTCCATACACTGTAGTCCGGATCCAATACATTGGCTATTAATTCCTCGGGAGGCCAGGTAAAGAGACTGGTTTCTAATTTGATTCTTCCATTGCCAACATTAATTGCGGTAACCCATACTTCGATAATCACAGGCTTTGTTTCATTCCCCCTTAGAATAGAGAGTACTCTAGAGCACTCATCGTCTTCTCGGCACCAACTCTCTATTCTAACCGCGAGTTTATCCATTACCTCTCTATCATCGATAAACCGCCAGAACACCCACATCTCGAGTTTTGTATCGTGGGTTTGGCATGTCGTTGAGTTATATCCTCCCCTACCCTGGATGACTACAGGCATGGGTATCCTCACTATGGGAGTCGTTGTCACCGTGGTGGTAATCATTGAGGGATAGTACTCTGTAAACGTGTAGATAGAATACATTGTCGTAGTTATAGTGACACTTCGTGTAGTATACACAGTAGTATTAGTAGTATATGTCAGGGTGTGTATCTGGGTCTCAGTTACAGTTAGGAGAGCGGGCTGTACACTCCTAGTCCACAGCATGCCAACAATACCCCCGATCACCAACGCGACGAGGAAAAACATGTATGAAGGTAACCTAGGCACACTCCCCCCATATATCCCTCTCGAAACAATCCCTAATATATATCCTAGACTCATTTATTCCTCTACTACTCGAATCCCGCATTACCATTAGTCTCTAAAAAATTACAAGCACTATTCTCCTTCACCAGGCTTTCAAGGCGAGGGATCTCAGTTGTAGAAAAAGTGAGCTCCGAGTTGCTAACATCTCCCGAGGGTAAACCTGTGGCAGGGCCTATTAACCCTGCTACATAGCCCTCTGAGGAAACTCCGCGTTTATTACCTTCAATCACTATACTGTTACTGCTGGTGGTTTGAATTGGGTTCCACGGCTCCAAGCGCTGTGAGTGAAGATGAGAGGTTGTGGGGTTTTATAGCTTGGGTTATTCCATTGATTGGCGGGGTTTTAGCGTTGGCTTTGAAGCCTAATTACAAGTACGCTGTCTACTGGGCTTACCTCTCTACATCATTCTTTATCGTGATTATTGGGGGGTGGGTTGTAGTCTTCGTCTTCTCCATTATACCCCTTATTGGCCACATGTTATCATTTATCATGGGTGTTATTATAGGGATTGGATTACTCATAGTGTGGATTATCGGGATACTGAGGTCTCTTGAGATAAACTGGTGGAGGCCTCCTTTAATCTACGATATTGCAAAAATACTGAATCCACGTCTAGAAGAATATATTGTTAAACCCACGTAGAGCACTAAATAGGCTTTGTAAACCCCCATTTCTCCAGCGCTCTCGCAAGCTCTCTATGGGTCTTAGCATATTCCTCGAGCGGTATACCACTATTAATGGCTTCAAGAGCTTGCCTAACAGCTGCTGCACCAGCCCGCGGCCCATCTGGGTGTCCTATCACGCCTCCACCCACTTGTATAACTATGTCTCTTCCAAGGGCTTCAATAACTGGTGGAAGTATACCTGGGTGTAGTCCACCCGATGAAACTGGAAGTGCTGGCTTAATGTGGTGCATTGGTTGCTCGAGGTGGAATATGTCGTCTGGGTCTGGCTTGAAGTGCTCCTCGCGCAGGATCCTCGCGTATCTAACCACGTCTAGTTTCTCGCCTTCTAGTTTGCCAACACCAGCTGTTCCGACGTGGAGCTGATCCACTCCTATAACCCTATAGAGCTTTGCGAGGACATACATTGATATCCCATGGTACTTATTCCTAGTGAAGGCAGCGTGCATTGCTCTATGCGCGTGTATAGCTAGTCCATACTCCTCGGCTTTATCCCTAATATATGTTAGTGCACTCCACCCAGTTACAACAACATCTACCATAACATAGGGGTTCCCATAGTCGGCTACAAGCTTCAACCTCTTCTCCATTTCTCTAACATCTGACGTAATATTTGCAAACCAAACCTTCCTCTCACCAGTCTCCCTCTCAACTTTATCAATAACCTTCATAATAGCCCTAGCCCTTGCTTCAAAGCGGCAGAAACTCGGGCTCGCTAGGTTTTCATCGTCTTTAATGTAGTCTAGTCCACCATATAGTAGCTCAAAGGCTAGCTTCTCAACCTCCTCCGGTGTATAGCCCTCCTTAGGCTTCGGGACAGTCCCAACTATTGGCCTATCATAAACTCTAAATATCTCTCCAACCCCCCTTACACCCTTAACAGGGCCTTTAAAGTACTCTAGGAACCTCCTTGGTAGGTATAGGTCCTCGAGTCTTAACCCATTAACACGCTTCATTCCAAGAATATTACCCGCTACACTAGCTAGGAATGCAGGCATATTGCCCTCTTCGAATAATTCAAGTGGATACGCTATTTTCACTAAGTAGGAGCCGTCATTCAAGTCTAGTATTTCATAGACTCTGCCACTAAGCTTCTTAACTCTATCGACATCGTACCATGGATATAGAGTAGTCCAAGTCCCCGTACTACTCTCCGCAGCTATGCCGCTAGCAGCCTCCTCTATTTTAAACCCCTGTGCAGGGGTAACCCTGAATACCCCGATGACATCTCTCTCCAAGTCTGGTGTGTAGCCTGGTGCGAGGTATTCGTGGTAAGATTCAAACTCATACCTCTTCAATTAGACCACCTTTAGCCTAGAATTTAAACGCTAAAGGGGTTATTAATTTCAAGGATGTAGTGGCTCTATATAACTTGTACTGTATTATTCAATAGGCTTCTAGAGGATTGGTGGTTCATGGAGGGTGAAGAGAGAGTTATTTACACGCTCCCAGGGGTTTATGACTCCCTAGAGCACACTGGGGATGTATATATAAAGGCGCATGGGAGGGATATACTGGAGTTATTTGAGAATAGTGGTTTAGCTCTCTTCGATACAATGGTTGATGTTAGGAGAGTGGAGGGGAGGACTTCAAGGATGGTTACTGCTGAGGGCTATGACTTAGAGAGCCTTCTATATAAGTGGCTTGAAGAACTCCTAGTGCTATACTATAGTGAAAACATTGTCTGTGGGAGAGTGGTTGTCGAGGAGTTTACTGTGAGGCGCTCTGATAGTGGAGTAAACTATGTTGTTAGTGGTAGAGCCTACTGTGAGGAGTTTAACCCCGTGAAGCACGAGCCGCGTGTAGAGGTTAAATCCCCTACATATAGCTTAATGAGGATAATTAAGAGTGAGAATGAGTGGATTGCCTACTTTGTTCTAGATATATAGTTCTTAATCTTCAATACGCAGTCTCCACAGTACTCAGCAGGCTTCGCATCTACTTCAAGTATACTATTACTAAACCTCATTACGCAGTAGTTACTGCAGTGCTCTAGCCCCATTAAGTGCCCAAGCTCGTGGAGAGTCTCTTTGACGAGCCTCTCGAAGTATAGGTCGAAGCGTGCTTGCTCACCATAGTACTCTGGTTTAAGCCTCTTAGTGAATACTACTGCAACGTGTTGATCTGGCGATGCCTCTCCAAAGACAAAGTCTAAGCCATACTCATATCCATCAAGATACCCAACACCAACCACGAGGCTTGAGTCAAATAAGCCAATGAGTTGAAACACCTCTCTGAGATACTTGACAATACAGCCCCCATGATACTGCAACCTACTCCAGTCAAAGCACTTCATAGGGGGCTTCAGTGTATCGGGCCAAGTCAATACGTCAAGACCCTCCAATCCCATCTCTCTAAGTTTTCTCCCAATAGCTTCATTGAGTGCATCTAAGTACTCTAAAACACCATGCGTTGTCAAAGGCACTAGTATAATTCTCTTAACACCCATAAGCAACCACTCTAGCAATAAACACTAAGAGCACCTAGTGTTTGGTATAAGTAATCAAAGTAAAATAAACAACAATATACTGGACGAGTAGATGCCGCCGCGGGGATTTGAACCCCGGACATCCCGGTGTCTGCGACCTCCTCTTCAGCCGGGCGCTCTCCCGGGCTGAGCTACGGCGGCTCAATTGATTTATTAGTTTTTAAGGGGTTTAATACCTTTTGGAGTTAATTTACCCAAGGGCTTTATAATCTATGTTGGTGGAGTGGCTTGTTGGCTGCTATTCTAGCTGGTGGCTTCGGTAAGAGGCTTAGACCCTTCACGGAAGAGTTTCCTAAGCCCATGGTAAGTATTGGGGGGAGGACTCTACTAGAGTACCAGATTGAATGGCTTAGGAGCTTTGGGTTTAGTGAAGTAGTGTTGCTTGTTGGATACAAGAAAGAGAAGATTATTGAGCACTTTGGTAGTGGCTCTAGGTATGGAGTGAAGATAACTTATGTTGTTGAAGACGAGCCTCTTGGAACTGGTGGAGCTGTGAAGAATGCGGAGCACATATTATCCAAGGAGGATGTATTTCTCGTTTTAAATGGAGATATATTGACTAACCTCAACCCACTCCTACTAGTTGAGAAGGTTAATTCGAGTAGACTACTCGGCGTAATAGCTACAATACCCCTGCCAAGTCCATATGGTATTTTAGAGTTAGAGGGGGAGATTGTAAAGGGGTTTGTAGAGAAGCCACTACTACGAGACTACTGGATCAACGCAGGAGTCTACGCGTTAAAACCAGAGGCACTCGAATACTTCCCCGAGAAAGGAGACTTGGAGAAAACAGCATTCCCAGCAATGGCCCGTGAAGGAGTACTAGGAGCAGTCAAATACACCAATGTATTCTGGAAGGCAATAGATACATTCAAAGACCTAGAGGAAGCATCCAAGTACATAGAGGAGGCAGAGAAGAGTAAACACTAAATCAGCACTTCCAGCGGTCTTCATCGCACAAGCACTCACAAGACCCTCTTCTCATCACCAATAAAACCACACGCATAGAAACTTATAAACCAAAACCAATAAAATAATAGAAGGAGCGGCGGTCGTCTAGCCTGGACTAGGACGCCGGCCCTCCAAGCCGGAAATCCCGGGTTCAAATCCCGGCCGCCGCACACCCCTCTTTAAACACTCAGATAAACACTAGGGCTTCCTCTCACAATTACATCTATGCGGAGAGGGTTCAATTAACACCATTATGAGGATGTGGGCTTAAGATTATTCGAGAAAGATTTATATACTTGGGTTGCCCCAAGTTTACTTGGGGTAGGGTAAGTTTGTTGTTTGATGTGAGACCTAAGGAGAGGAGAAGTGATCTGTATGACTTTGAGAGAGAGCTTGAAGAGCTTAAGAGAGGGTTGGAGAGAACTCCTATTACTCTCTTAATTGGAGTGAGAAGGACTGGTAAGACCTCGCTTCTTAAGGTTGCTTTAAGTGAGCTTGGATATCCCTATGTATATTTAGATACAAGGGTTTCCACTAATCCGACTTATCGAGATTTCGCTAATATTGTGAAGTATTCTCTAGAGGACTTTATAGCTAGAAGTACTCCTCTACGTAGGAAGATAGTGGAGAGACTGCGTAGAGTTAGCGGTATTTCGATCTCTATATCACCATTATCGGTTAATATCTCCTGGAGGGGTGATAAGAGATTTGAGTTATTAGAATTATTTAATGCTCTCAACAAGATTGGCTCTGACATTGGAGAACCAGTTATAATTGCATTTGACGAGGCGCAGGAACTTAGGAGAATAACTTGGATAGACTTTACGCGGGTTTTCGCCTATATATACGATAACTTAGAGTATATTAGACTAGCGTTAACGGGATCCGAAATAGGCCTCCTATATAGATTTATAAACGTTAATAGTGGCGAGTCTCCTCTCTATGGTAGATACATACACGTAGTGTCGACAAGAAGACTAAGCTTAGAGGAATCACTTGATTTCCTCGAGAAGGGATTTAGAGAAGTGGGCGTGATAGTACCCCGACACGTCATTGAAGCCGCAGCCAGTGTATTTGGAGGTATTATTGGCTGGCTTACACTCTTTGGCTACAACTGCTACATGAATATTAATACGTGCTCTGAGAGTATTGAAAAAGTCATTAAAATCGCGGTTGAAACAGCTAAACGAGAAGTAGAAAACTTCTTGAAGACTAGGAGGAGTGAGAGATACCGAGTTATCTTGAAACTATTAACTATAGAGAGGAGTTGGAGTGAAATAAAAAATAGACTCGAGGATATCGAAGGTAGGACTATAAACGATAAGACATTCAACGAGCTATTAACAACACTACTAAATCTCTCAATAATTGAGAAAACAAACAACAAGTACATAATAGCAGACCCTATAACTAGAAAAGCCGTAGAAGAACTAGTGGGATAGATCAATTATTGGAGAAAACCAAGAGCTTAATAAATAATCGTGTAGTGATGGTCTCCAAGATACATGCTTTAAGACCCTGATGAACCCTCTACCCTCACCACGTACTTCTAAGTAATTGCAAAATTCTCCTTCAACCCCCTACTACACTCTCAGCTCTGTTTAATCTACGAGCTAGGCGTAATCTAGTACTTTATAGTGGTCTACTTCCTTTGACATCATATTTTCCCAATAGGATAAATATACTTGTCATCAGGGCTCATTTTAAAGAGACCTAGAAATGCACCCCATTGGAGCAGTGTATTCATTGCCTCCTGGGTGTTTCGTGGATAAAACCTCGTTACTATATCTATGAACTCCTCTACCCTAAGCCTCTTCTTAGCCTTCAACTCGTTATTAATGGTTTTAAATGGCTCAATACTATCTATAACCTCTCTTAATTTACTCTTAACATGCCGGACATGCCCCTTTACAATCTCCAATCCCAGCTTGGTTAACTTAATATTCCCATTTTCTACAACCTCCACTAGTCTCAATGAAGAGGCTACATCAATTATGTGTGGTAGCATATCGATTTGTTCTCCGAGAAGATCCCCGAGATTCATTGGATCCACGGAGTCTCCAAGACTATGAATTGCTTCAAGTAGGCCTAACACATGATCCAGTTGTGCATTATGTGGAAGTACATAACTACGCTCGCTACTCGACAATCCCTCTATACACCAGTATAGACACTTAATAACATAACTCCCTTAATAAGTTTAAACACGGTGACTAAATGAATCTCAATGAATTGACAATAGAGCTTACAATATCTACATCACTAAGCCTGGGGAGAATGCTTGCAGCGTACATACTATCCCTTATACTAGCAATAGTCACAGGGGTTGCAATGGCTAGGAACAAGTATGTTGAGTCAATACTACTCCCAATACTCGATGTTCTCCAATCAATACCCATACTCGGCTTCTTCCCAGCCGTACTCGCAGTATTTATAACTACACTGGGACCAGTAGCTGGTGGTGAGCTGAGCTCAATATTTTTAATAATTACTAGTCTTGTCTGGAACATGATCTTCGGCGTTTACTCGAGTATTAAATCCCTAGACCCTTCAATCGATCACTTAGTAGCAGTGTATAAACTACCATTAATTCACGGATTTCTATACATATACCTACCCGCCTCGAAGAGCTCTATTGCGGCAAATAGCATTATTTCATGGGCTGGCGGCTGGTTCTTCCTTACAAGCGCTGAAGTAATCTCAATGGGCAGAGTTGAGTATAGACTGAAAGGACTGGGTTCATTCATCATAAAGGCATTCGAAGAAGACAATACCATGGCATATACTACTGGTTTACTAGCACTATTCATGGTTATCTTAGTTTCCTACCTCATTATTTGGAATCCATTTACAATGAAATACACAGGTACAAGAACTCTTCTAGGATTTATGAAGGCATATGATGTTATCGATAAAGCACTCTCTAAAACCTGGGGTTTTATAGTGGAGAAAGTAGTCGCGGCGTATAATGTTGTTGCTAGAGTTAAAATTAAGAGTACTCATATAATAATTTGCTCTATACTACCCCCACTCCTCTACCAATACCACACTAGACTAGCACTCGATAATTCATTATACAGTAAAATCCTAGAGTATGGAGTCGACTTCCTTAGAGTAGCACCAATAACTCTCATCAGAGTATACCTAGTAGTTGTTACAGGACTCGCAGTATCAATACTACTAGCCTACATCTCCCACACTCGGCTAAAACTAGGGAAAATAATAGTTATGTCGGGTGAAGTATCGTCATCAATTCCTGCAATGATGTGGTGGCCAATACTACTACCGCTTCTAAAGGGGTTTCCACAGGGTGTAATGATGTTTGTCTATCTACAAGGCTCTCTATGGTATGTATTCTTCAATGTTTTAATATTTGGCATATCTAGTCTAAGGGAGAGTATCATAGAGCTCTCGGAGATCTATAATGTAAAGGGGAGACTATACTTATCGAGAATATTCATACCATCCCTCCTCCCAAGCATACTTGCAGGGGGTTTATCAGCATCGGGAGGTGCGTGGAATGCCTCAATCGCAGCAGAGTACATAGTGCTCGGAGATTTAACCGTGGACATGGGTGGTGTGGGTAGTCTACTTAATAAACAAGCCCAAGCAGGCGACATACTTGGTGTTTTATCAACATCTTTTTTCATGAGTTTAGTAGTTGTATTTATCAATAAGACTATTTGGGCTAGAATACTGGGGAAAATACGTGGTTACTATGTCGTCGAGTAAGAACTATGTCGTGGAGGTTGTTGGGGTTTCAAAGAGCTATATAAGCGGGGGGAGAGAAGTCGAGGTACTTAAAGACATTAGCTTCGAAGTAGGCAGGGAATTCGTCTCCATAATTGGGCCAAGTGGATGTGGAAAATCAACACTACTGAGAATAATTGCAGGCGTGGAGAAACCCAGTAGGGGGAGAGTTGTTTTTAACCTTAATAGAAAGCCCATTATTGGCTTCGTATTTCAATTTCCCACGCTCCTACCATGGATGACTGTGCTAGACAACGTAATTCTACCATTAATAGCTACTGGTGTAGAGAAAAGCAGTGCCATTGAGAAGGCTAGAATGACTTTAAAAGTTGTTGGACTAGGGGGATTTGAGGATTTTTACCCAAGTGAGCTTAGTGGTGGAATGAAGCAGAGAGTTAACATTGCACGTGCATTAGCAATAGAGCCCGACGTCTTATTAATGGATGAGCCATTCTCAAACCTAGACCCATTAACAGCCGAGAACTTGAGGAGCGAGGTACTTGACATATGGCTTTCTTCAATACTACCCGTTAAATCCATTATAATGGTTACACACAACGTTGAAGAAGCCGTTATAATGTCTGATAAAGTAATTATACTGTCTCCACGGCCAGCTAGAGTATTGAAAATAGTAGATGTAAACATACCTAGACCACGAAATAGAAAAATGCCTGAAGTCCAAGAGATGGTTGATAAAGTATACGAATATGTTAGTTAACAACCTTTCTCTATACTCAACCATGCACCACTATTTCCAGTTATTCGAGAACTTACAGTAGGAAACCCCCCTTCCGAGACAAAGACCAGTTAAGCCTCTAGTTAGACAAATATGCGTAGAGTTATTGAGGGTTGACGGTGGAAGGTGTGGAAACACTGTACTTAGATCCGAGTGTTATTGTGGAACATAACTTGAGGAAGCTAATAGCGATCTCGCCGCTTCACTCTAAGGTGGGAATTAATAGTATTTCCTAATACCGTGCTGGAGCACGGGGTCTGCTATCTCGTATTCCTCGTTTTCTTTCCTTATGAAGCCCGAGTCTACGAGGTTTTTAATTATTGTAGCTAGTGTGTTGTTGGGTATTCTCCCTAGTCTCGCCTCAACACCTCTCTTTACCTCAGACCACCTAGCTCTACCGAGTGTTGCTATTGTCTTCAATACTTCCCTATACCTTCTCTCACCAACACCATATACTCTAAGAGCATGTTTTAACTCGCTTAGAGCAAGCTTAGATGCTTTATCAAGAATAGAGTCTACGTCCTCTCCACTAGTAGTTAAAGCGAAGCCGAAGTACGTGAGCCACCCAATAACCCCGTCAAACCTCTTAATAGCTTCA
>JAJHRV010000079.1 GCA_020833525.1 Thermosphaera sp. | reverse complement strand
TTAAAAACTCTAGTGATGCATCACTACATGACTTATTGAACAATAGACAAGCAGACTTTGAACACCCTGGGCTGATAGATAATCCAAGAATAGCTAGGATTATTGGGGATACACTATACATATACACAAAGGATAGACGGGGAGAGGCAAGACCTAACGAATTTGATGCCACAAATCCAGAACACCTATCCGCGATTCTATCGGAGCCCGAAATCGCTGAGAAAGCAGAGGAGTTCTTCGCCTGGCTTGATGTACCCATCACCGACTTCTACCACGGATACTACAGGGAGAAAGGACTCGATTGGCTAGATATCTATAATCTACCATATGGCTATAGACGTGCATTAATGATGATCTATGCTCTCGAGAAAAGCGACTACTTATTCATAGAGGGATTTGAAAACGGACTACACATAGACTTGATGCTAATACTACTGGATCTATTCAGTAAAATGGAGGGTAAAGTAATAGTCATAGAGACGCATAACAGTTTTCCAATAGTTTATGGTTTAAAGAAAAAGTGGAGAGTCTATTACATAAAGCGAAGTGATATCGTCGAGATCTCCAATTACGACCAGCTACGTGAGAAGGCAGATCTTTTTCTAAGAGAACTAATGGTGTTGAAGAGTGAAATGTGAATTCATAAATATAAATGAAATATCTATTGATAATATTGAGACTTATGAGAAGTGCAATAAAAATGAAGCGAGAGACATTGCAAAATTCGTGAATCTACTTTCAAAGTGCTGTAGAGATGTTAAAATTTGTATATGCGATGTTCAAATTACAGAAGAGTGTTGTTTAGCTTGTGTTGAAGAGTATAAACAAGGTGCTTTTGATTTATTAATAATGGATTCTAAAAGACGCTATCACAAAGTCGAATTGAAGTTGGGCATTAAACAAAGAAGGTTAATTCAGAGATTTGATAGTATAATAGGAGAGATTATTCAAAAGTTCCTGAAATGTTGCGAAGACGAGTCTGGAAGCGAGAAGAAATATGTAGTGTTCAGCTTTAATAGTAGAGATGCACTTTTAACTAGAGGTTTAATTAATCGTTTAAATAGAGAAAAAATTCAATTACTCTTAATAAGCGATCTCTACGGTCGAGAATGCCCATTCAGGTGATATGCACTTGATTCTACTCATTACAAGTATGACTTGCAGTGAATTATTGAGAGCTATACCGCAGGAAATTGATTGTTGGGAGAATAAATCGATCGAGGGCTTTAATATATTAAGTTTAATGGATGTCGAATGCTGTAGAGAATATGTTGAGGACGGAGGAGATGGAAAGTGTCGAGAGTATGATATTCCATGCTTACTAAACCTCATTGTGAAGTCTAAGCATAGAGAACTCTTGAACAAACTGCCTTGGGTTAATATTGCTCTCGCGGTTATAACACCCTTTCCTGTAATAGAACCGCATGGAGTTCACCAATTAAATGATTTCCCAGAGTGCTTACTCGAGATATGGGTTAACCTTGATTATCTAGGGGTAATAGAGAAGATCTTATACTCTAAATCCCTTGATCTACTTGGGATTTACTTAAAACTGCTTAGTAAAGATACGTTAATCGTGCCGACCCCGCTCTTGTATGCTCTCGGAGAGAATTTGAAAGATTTAAATATAAACCGTTTGGGGCTACTTGAAGGTGAGAGGCAGGTATTAAATGGTGTTGAATTACTGTTGTTTAACTATTCTCAGAAAATAGATGAGTGTGTAGATCGGGTTAGTGGTTTATGCGAGGAGAGCGATCAGGAGTGTTGGAGTATAATAAATGAAGTGAGAAATAAATTGAGCTTACGAGGAATTGAGAGGTTAGCTAGTTAGTGGATATAAGGTAGCGTACCCGATTGAATATAGAGTTTTGAGCAGTTCTACCGTATCGGCTTTTTGCATTATTTCCTTGTTTTCAACACTCAATATTGTCCCTGGAGGTAGTGCTAATATCTGGGGTCTTCGTATTCTAGCTACTTCATAGTATCCCAATCCCAATCTTTCGACAACTATTTTTGGTAACCCGCTCTTTCCGTGGGGTATACCTATTACGCTCTTAAACCCCCCGAGTAGCTCTAGACCAAGGACTTTGTCTAGGCTTAGTGTTTTATCATCAATTGGTAAGAGTGGTATATGGTTCACCGAGATGTATACCCCGGGTGTAATAGTATCTAGCGGTGTCTTCAATAAATCAACTCCTTTGGCCAATTCTCTATCTGATGCGTAAATCTCTGCTAATCCACCCTCACCTCCGAGCCTAACTACCGTCTTTTCTACATTTTCCACACAGTTTAGAGAGTACACGAATATTGGTCTCGCAGTATACTCCTCTTTCTCACTAATATACGTGTAGATTCCCAGTGGATATCTATACATGAAGCCGGGTTTAACAGTTTTCTCACCCGTAGAGTCCCTCCTACCTAATGAAACACCTGTATTAATAAATGTACTATAGCCAATCCTCTCTCTATACTCCTCGGATTCGCTTTCAAGGTAGTACTCTTCACCATCTCTCTTAATACACTCTGGCTTTACAAATTCATAGTTGTACAATGGTATTGTAGGGCCAATAATTCTCCCCTCTACCTCGAAGTAGGCTAGTGGGCCCTTAATTATTGACTCACCGCATCTCAGATACTTTCTTATTTTCGATACTAGCTCCGAGATCCCCCCGAGGGGGTCTATGGATTCAAGCTCTATTCCCAATGCAGCGCCTAGAGCACCAATAATGGTAGTTGGTTGTGGAAGTGAAAATGCTCTAATGCGTGAAATTACTGTAATCCCTGTTATTGGAGTAGCAGATAGAGATAGTGGTTTCAGTGGCTCAACGATAAGGGTCTTCATAGTTGTCGCCTCACAATCCCGATGGACTCAATCAGCTGAGATATGAGGTTTGATCTATGGTCTCCAATACTCAATCTAATCCCCGATGCTCTACTAGTAAATACTCCCAGTGCATCAATGAGGCTGTGACGCAGAGACTCGTCTTTGACTACGATGTTTCTCGATATTATGTATTGAACTAGTCTTTCTATGCCATCTAATGAATCCTTGAATATATCTGAAGGTATGTTCCTCTCATAGTCTTCGGGTATATTCGTGGATAGTGCACCAATTGAGACTAGGAAATCTATGAGAAGCGAGCCCACGGTATATGAGCGTAGATCTCTGTGTAGCGGCAGTACAGCGTGCCTCATGCTTCTACTATCAGATACTACAAGCGTATCCTTCCCAAGTCTTCCATCCATCCAACTAGTTTTCTTAGCAAAATCCTCGAGTAGTTTCAATGCTTCCTCGAACTCGGTGTTCATGTGATCCTTTAACTCTACAAACCTCAGACTAAAACTACGGCCAGTAGTAGGCATAGATGTTGCCTCAACTCCACTTCCAGGCCGTATAAAGCCATCGTCACTAAATGTTTCCCTCAACTCCAATGTCGCTTTGAAAGCTGTTTCAGGTGGAAATAGTGCAAGTACATCATCCCCACCACTAAATACGAGTATTCCACTGTTTCTAGCTACCTTCACATAGTCTACTATAGACGCGAGTATTAGAGATAGAGAGAGTGACTGCGTCCACGCTGGTGTGACTGGAATCCCCTTAAGGTCGAGTGCACTCAGTGCTTTCTTAAGTGTATCGAGAGAATCATTAATACTTACCAAGATTCTATCTTTTACTTCACTACTATATTGACTCTGCATAACTGCATCCTTAACGATCTTCATGATCTTATCAATGTACTCGCTTGGATTGGAAACTACTTCACCCTTGTAGAATTTTCCAATATTGTCTCCATCACCCCTCACAATTGCGTAACGCGTCTTGACTCTAAGTGCTCTACACAATCTATCTACGCTGAGGGAATCCTTGAATTCAATTAATTTATCAATGAAATCTACTATATCGCTCAACAAACCCTCATCGACGCCTCCAATAACGTCTTCTTTAAAAGCCTGTATGAGTTTCATTCTTTCATCCCAACTTAGTTCTTTACAGGTATCTCGTAGTGTATCATTGAAGTCGTTAATGATGGATTCGTATGTTGATCCTATAGATGATGCCGCCAATTCTATGTCTTTAAACCATAAGTCCCCGAGTTCTCCTGTTGCTTGGACTCCTTTATGTGCATGCTTCTTGCCCAGTACTGGTTTAAACAACCAATCTATTATACCCATGTATGACTTGACAACCTCGGGTGGTGCTTTTTGCTCTACTTTTCTATTAATTATTTCTTTAAATAATTCCAGTGCCTTTGGATCAGCTGTGGATAAGAGGTGTGAAATCTCCTCTAGTGACAGAACATCTGTTGTCACTATTGGTAGCTCGCCCAATTTGGATAAGTATACTAATCGTTTTAATAAACAGTATGCTCCGAGGGCCTCCCCTGGTTTAATAATTCTTTTAAGTTGACTCAGAGCACTCTCAGCTTCATCCCCCATAATTCTCTTGACGCGCTCTATGAATTCCTCACTGTATTCATCAGGTGCCTCTACTTTCTTTTCTGCTTTCAATATGGCTGGTTCTAAGCCACATAGGGTACAGTGAATCCAGTCGCCACCGTGCTCCACGATGCTTTGAGTTATTGGCTCTATCTTATTTCCTCTATATATAAAGAATGCTTTTGGTACAGGGTGTTTAACTATACCATGAGTCTTAGATAATCTTACAGCATTTGTCACGAGTAAATGCCATAGCAATATTGACACTAATTCACTTCTAACGTCTTGAGGTAGACTATGTAGTTTACCTAATTCTTGTGTGTTTATAGGTAGTAAGTTACATTCATCTCTAATCTCTTCTACTAGGCAGTGGTAAAGAGAATTATAGAGTTTCTCTATATCTACGACGTGTATTCGCACACCTTGCGAAGGCGTCTCAACTATGTTTTCCACATCCCCCAGCACTTTGAGTATAAACTTGTAGGCATATGAAGCTGTGAGTGGATGCCTTTCTCTTACTTCACTCAATATACTACTCCAAGCCTCCATATATGCTTTCTCCACTTGCTCGACTATGCTATATATATTTCCATAGTAGGCTTGTGGCAGTAGTAGTGAGGTCGTGGCTGGAACTATTGGTTGATCCATTAGTGACTTAACTACTTCTACTTCAACACCGAGAGCCCTAGAATATGTGTTTAGTATTCTATCTAATTCCACATCACTTACTTTTCCCCTGATTGTATCCTTAATGGTTTTCAATGTATACGGGTTCATCCTTGGAGTGGGAGAAACCAATGTGTCAAATCCATATTTTAAAGTGAAGTGAGTACTTGTTCTCCACATTAAATTCGATAGTAGCCAGCTTCCAGCCCA
>JAJHRV010000078.1 GCA_020833525.1 Thermosphaera sp. | reverse complement strand
AACTCTACCAGCTATAATGCTCTCCAATATGGCTTTATGTGCTAGTAGGGGGCCTCCAACGACATCTCCCGTTGCAAATACCCCTTGAATATTCGTCTCCATTCTCTCGTTTACCTTTATAAACCCCTTGAAGTCTAACTCCACACCAAGGTTTTCTAATCCAATACCCCTCGTATTAGGCTTTCTCCCAACAGCGACTAAAACCTTGTCTACTTCGAGTTTCTCGCCGTTTGACAACTCCGCATGGTACTTACCACTAGTTTTCTCCAGTCTAATCACAGTTGTCTTCTCAAGTATCCTCACACCTCTCTGAGATAAGTGTGTTTTCACAGCGAGTGCTATGTCTCTATCTGTGAATGGTAGTATGTGGTCTAGTAGCTCAACTATAGTTACATCGACTTTGAAAGCACTGAATGCATTGGCTAATTCAACTCCAACTACTCCCCCACCAATTATTAACATACTCTCCGGTTTGTCATCTAGGTATAATGCCTCTCTATTACTAATAATCCCCGATCCATCAAACCTAGCGACAGGTATATCCGCAGGGTCTGTTCCAGTAGCTACTATTAATTTATCTGCTTCGATCTCTTTAAGCCCAGCTGATTCCTTAATTTTAACTCTTTTACTGGATTCAATTAATGCTACTCCATTATATAGGTCAACCCCCTTGGATTCCAGTAGATAACTAATCCCCTCACGGGATTCCTTGACCACCCCTCTAGCCCACTCTACTAGTTCACCCCACTTATACTCCGCTACTCCATTTATTTTCTCAATTGTTCTAACAGCCTCTGCAAATTGGTAGAGTGCTTTACTTGGTACGCACCCGTAGTTAGTGCACTCTCCGCCAATTAAGTGCTTCTCTATAACAGCTACTTTCAACCCCTTACCGGCGAGGATTGATCCTGCTGGGTAGCCTCCAACACCCGATCCAATTATTGCAACATCATACTTCACTTCAATTCACCCTTCAATCTCTTCATATAGACTCTCCACGTTGGTGCAACATACTTGGGGTGGTTTGCTTTAACAATATCCAATCTCCCAACACTCGTGTTTACTGGCCACTCTTTTGGCTTTGAGGGGTTTTCATACGCTATCTTACTAATCTCCTTCAACCTCTCCACGTATCTCTCAACGTTCTCAGGTGTTTCAGTCTCCGTGAACTCTGTCATAAGGGCTTCCTTCACTATTAGTGGGAAGTATATTGTTGGAGCATAGAATCCAGCATCTAGCAATCCCTTAGCAACATCCTCGGCTGTAACACCAACCTCGTCGGCCATGGGCTTAGCGCTTAATACAACTTCGTGTTTTCTAAACCTACCCTTACCGTATGGTATATCGTATCCTCTAACACCATTCATTAACTTAGCGAAGTAATTAGTGATCAAGACACAGTGCTCAGTGACTTTCCTCAATCCCTGTGGACCCATAATTGCTATGTATACGTAGGCCCATAGTAGTGGAATAGTGTTGGCAAAGAAGGATTTTAATAATCCAATACTGTGTGGTCCGGGGCCCTTAAGTCTATAAATCCCCTTCTCTTCATCATACACCACGATATAGCCTGGCAATAAGTCACTTAGATAAATCCCCTTCTCTCTATCTACAAACCTGTTTTTAACACATACAGGTCCAGAGCCGGGTCCTCCCCCACCATGCGGTGAGCTAAAGGTTTTATGTATATTTATGTGTGCTATGTCGAAGCCCATGTCTCCAGGTCTCGTATAGCCCATTATCCCGTTTAGGTTTGCACCATCGTAGTATAGTAGTGCATCGTACTTGTGGAGTAGTTCAGCGATCTCTAGTATCCTCTCCTCGAATAATCCAAGAGTATTGGGATTAGTAATCATTAATCCAGCAGTGGATTCTCCAACAACTGATTTCAAAGCCTCATAGTCAACGTTTCCATCACTACCAGATGGAACCTCTATAACTTTAAACCCAGCCATAGCGGCACTAGCTGGGTTAGTCCCATGTGCACTATCAGGTATTACAATCTCCTTTTTCCTATCTAATTGACCCTTCAACTCATGGTACTTCCTGATAACAAGCACACCCGTTAACTCACCGTGTGCGCCAGCAGCTGGGTGAAGTGTACAGACATCCATGCCTACAATGTTGGCGAGCCATTGCTGTAGTTCATACATTACCTCGAGTAATCCCTGGACTGTTCTCTCGTCTTGTAGTGGGTGTAGTTGGTCAACGCCGCTGTTGAAGGATAGATCCCAAGCTATCCTCGGGTTGAACTTCATTGTGCAGGATCCAAGTGGTACGGGGCCGTTGTCTACTCCATAAGCCATTTGAGTTAGATTAGTGAAGTGACGTGTAACCTCTACTTCACTCAACTCTGGTAGACTAGGTGGTTTAACCCTCTTAATGGACTCGGGTATTTTCACTCCTCCAACGACTTTCTTTACCTCGTCTTCTAACTCCGGTAGAGTGATCCCCAGTCTACCCGGAGATCCGAGCTCGAATATCAATGGTTCACTCCAATTTGCCTGCCTATATGTACGCATACTCCATCACCCCCTACGAGTGATCTCAGTGAGGGATTCTACGAGTAGGTCTATATCCTCCTTAAAGTGCACTTCAGTAAATGCAAATAACGCAGTTTCACCAAGCTCTGGGTAGTGGTCGCCAATGTATAGTCCACCGTGAATCCCCCTCTCGAGTAGCTTCTCATGGATAAAACTATACTTTACACCTTGCTCATTGAATGAAACAGGGAATTCATTGAAGAAATCCCACTTGAATAAATCGACTTTTAAACCAGCCTGCCTCATTTTAGCCCATGCATAGTGAGCACGGTAGTAGTTGATCTCCGCTAGCTTCACCAAGCCATTTTTACCAAGCATTGATAAGTAGACCGCAGCCGCAATAGCCATTAACGCCTCGTTTGTACAAATATTACTAGTAGCCTTCTCCCTCCTAATGTACTGCTCTCTAGTCTGCAGTATCATTGCGAAACCCCTCTCTCCACGGTGTGATTCAGCCAGCCCAATAATCCTCCCAGGCATTTGCCTAACGAGGTTCATGTCGAACCTAGTAGCGAAGATCCCGAGGTATGGTCCTCCATAATTTAACCCCAATCCAAGTGGTTGCCCCTCTCCAACAGCTATGTCGGCGCCCAGCTCTCCAGGTGATTTCAATAAGCCTAATGCTATTGGGTATACCCCTGTAATAAACAATGCGCCTTTTTCATGGGCTACTTCTCCAATAGCTTTTGCATCTGCTTCAACCACCCCGAAGAAATTGGGGTATTGAAGGTAGACTCCAGCTGTTTCCTCATCAACAAGCTTCTTTAACTCCTCAACATCAACTCCACCTGTTTCTCTATTGAATGGTGCATATACTATTTTCACCCCATGCGGCCATGTATATGACTCAACGACCCTCCTATGATATGGATTCATGTTGGCTGGCAGGATAACCCTCGTCCTCCCCTTATTTACACGTAGGGACATTAATACAGCCTCCGCGGCTGCAGAACCCCAGTCATACATCGATGCATTTACAACATCCATTTCAAGTAGCTCAGCCATGAGGCTTTGATACTCGAATATGGCCTGCATTAAGCCCTGGGAGATCTCTGCTTGGTAAGGAGTGTACGCTGTCAAGAACTCTCCACGTGAAATAATGTACTTAACTAGTGGTGGAACGTAGTGGGGGTAAACACCTCCCCCCATGAATGGAGGTGTTTTTAAAGTAGTGTTCTTGGATAACTTACCGTGCAGTATTCTCTTCGCCTCGATCTCTGAGATCGGCCTACCGAAGCCGATCTCCAGTTTCTCCCATTTCTTTCTAGTTAGTTTTATCGAGGCTGGTATATCGTTGAATAACTCACCAATGTCTCCAACACCCATAACTCTCAGGAGTTTCTCCACTTGATCTCTTGTAAGAGACGGAATCCATGGGTGATTCTCCAAACAAGACACCCGTATACGCTCATATAGAGAGTTGAAGTTATATACATCCCCCATATCAAATGACCATGGTGGTACATGTGCCCAAAATACCTCTATTAGAGTACTACGTTGAGAAACTTGGAGCAGAGCCGGGGTTTTTCGGGGATTGGGAGGTTCCAATGAGGTTTACGGGTTCTATTGATGAACACATGGCTGTAAGGACGAGTGTTGGCTTATTTGATGTATCGCACATGGGTAGGGTGTTGTTGAAGGGCCCGGACGTAGTCGCTCTGACACAGTATATCTACACAAAAGACATGTCAAAAGTTAAACCTGGATTTATGAGTGGGCCAACACTTGCTTTAAATGAATGGGCTAGGGTTAAGGATGACGAGATGCTATATAAGGTTAGTGATGAAGAGTGGCTGTTAGTTCCAAACGCGCTTGTACGCGAGAAAATGATTGGCTACATTAGGAGTGTTGTTTCATCTAGAAACTATAAAGTAGAAGTAGAGGACTTAACACACAAGTATTCAATGCTCACACTGCAGGGTCCTAGAGCCGTTGAAGTAATGGAGTCGCTTGGTGCAAAGTGGGCTGGAGACCTTAAGCCGCTAGAGTTTAGGTTAAACGAGGAAGTATCCGGGATCAAAGTCTTCCTTGTGAGTAGGAGTGGTTGGACGGGTGAGGATGGATTTGAGATATGGGGTGAACACGGTGAGCTAAGGAGGCTTATTGATTTATTCATTGCGAGGGGGGTTAAGCCGGCTGGCTTAATAGCTAGGGATACATTGAGGATTGAAATGGGGTTTGTCCTGGGAGACCATGAGTATGGTGAAGACCCCTCAAAATTCCCTTGTGCACTAGCGTTGAGATATGGAATGGGTGCAATTACGTGGAGTAAGAAGGGGTTTGTTGGCGAGGAGGCTTTGAGGGCTTGTAGGAGAGAGGGGTTAAGGTGGGTTAGAGTTGGTTTAAAAATGGGTAAAGAGGCTGGGAGGCTATTCCCAAGGACTGGGAGTAGGGTATTCGTTGAGGACATTGATGTCGGCTGGGTTACTAGTGGATGCTACTCCCCTGTCTTGAATAGGGGTATTGCCATGGCTTACATAGATACAAGGTATGCTGTGTTCGGCGAGGAGGTTTTAGTTGATGTACATGGGAGGAGGCTTTCAGCTAAAATAGTTGACTTTCCATTTATCGAGAAATAAAATATATAGGGGCTCTATAGTTTAATATGGGTGGTGTTTATTGGAGTATGGTGAATCCCCGGGTTTAGATGCACTACTACAGCTCTATCCTGACTTGAAGGAAGTATATGAATTAACTGTAAACCACACGGTTTGGAGGAAGAGGCAATGCCTCAATATGATTCCTAGTGAGAATGTAATGTCCCCCTTAGCGATGCTACTATA
>JAJHRV010000077.1 GCA_020833525.1 Thermosphaera sp. | reverse complement strand
TTCAAAACCCCTGCTAGCTTCTCAATTAATAGTGTTATGTTTTCACGCTCATTGTATGTTGGAACTATAATCGAGATCTTGTGCATCGTGCATGCCTTGATCAATTCTTTAAGCCACGAGGGATAGGTATGATAGAGCTTTTTCTCTACCCATTAGAGACAATAGTGGTGCAACCCTCGGTCCACTCGGTTTACCCACTACTAGTAAGTAGAAGTACTCGTAGAGTTTTCTCACATGCTCCTCCGGTAGCTTCGTGGTAATAGAGATCAATGCGTTCTTGATCGTGTCTTCCCTCCACTCCGGTAGCATAGATAGGTTATTGTATATTTCGCGGAGGTAGCTGGCAATGTCTGGTGGTATTGAGCTGGCTATTCTAGTGGCTTCCTCGACGGTGTTTAACTCGAACTTCATATCTGGTGAACCATACTTTATAACCCACTTGTGTGCCTTAGGGATTAACTCCAGTACCCTCTGCGCTCCATAATTGGTTGGTGTTGGTGGTATGTGCCCGCTTATCTTTAACCTATGTATTGCTTCATCACTCCACTTATCGCTTGGAATTATCTGGGATAATACTGCGAGGTGTAGGTATGGCACTTGCTCCGGGGGTTCCTGTGGAGGAGCTCCACGTGGATAGCTTAGTTCATAGCTCCTCTTCAACAACACCTCTTCCTCCTCGCTGATCGCTTTCTCCAGTCCATAGTATATCCTCTCTGCTCTATAGTATAAGTTGTAGTACTGAGGTACCTCGTGTAGTCCAACAGCGAGTTTCTTCATGGGTGGTGTCTTGAGAACGAGGAATCTAAATACATGTGGGTGTGCTACCTCAAGCCACTCCCTAGGTGAGAAGCCGAGGAAGTCGCTACTCCCCATATCCATTACCCTGCCATCCACAGTCCTCACTTCAACCCATTCATATGGTAGACCCTCTGGTGGCTGGAGTGAGTATACGTTTAAAGCAAGGTCTACACAACTATCCCTACTACCACCAGGCATTGCGTGGTCTTTGCCGAAAGGCTCGAAGTCTACTCCAAGAGACCACCACACTCCAACCCACTCGATTCTCCACATTAGCTTTCCATCCGTAATACTCGCCACTCCCCTGTGGCCACAGTGTTTGCAAACATACTCGATGTGTTCAGAGTCAACTATTTTCACAGCCTCCGTGGCGTCTATTCTACCACATTTTCCACAAATAGGCTCGAATGGTATCCATTCCTCGGGATACGGCTTCCTCCCCCTATACTTATTCACTACTCTCCTCACTTCGTCCTTCATCTTGATCGTTAGTAAGGTGAATTCCTTGAGTTTTGACTTGTAAAGCTCTGTTGTCGTGACGACTTCGACTTCTCCATCGGTGAAGTCCTTTATGAATGGGCCGAAGTCAGACCAGTGGTGTTCAACCCAGTTCGAGTGGCATCCCTGGGGGTCCGGAACCTTGATCAAGGGCCGGCCAGTGTACTTCTCTCCCTCCTCTCTACTCCCAAAAGTCATTACTTGCGCTTCTTTACCCTTCCAAGAGTCCTGAGTGTATAGTGTTAAATACTGCTTGATTTTCAGCCCCCGGGATGAGAGTATTTTTCTAAGTGTCTCCGTTATTATGATCTCTCCTCTCAATCTACCAACGTGTTGTAGCCCTGAGACAGATAATCCTCCATTGAATACAAGTACTTCCTTGCCACGCCTACTCAATTTATCATATAGTTCATCAGCTAGTTCATCTATCCAGTGCTTCGTCATCTCTAAAGACCCTACATAGCTATTTATACAGTAGAGTATATTTATATCACGAATACTGCTAATTAAAGGTGAAAGGCGTTTTAAAGAGTCTCTAGTATCCACGATTACTAATGTGTGGTGAGTGAATGCAGAGGAGGGAGGAGTTTTTAGAGTGGCTTAGGAGTATTGAGAAGAAGTGGCAAGGGGTTTGGAGAGAGAAGAGGGTTTTTGAAGCAAACCCGTCTGGGGATAGACCAAAGTACTTTATAACTGTGCCGTATCCATACTCCAATGGACCGCTACACATTGGGCATGGGAGGACATATACTATTGGAGACATTATTGCAAGGTATAAGAGACTAAGGGGCTTCAATGTACTATTCCCCATGGCATTCCACATTACTGGCACACCAATTATTGCATACTCAGAGATGATCTCTAGGGGTGATGAGAGAACAATAGGGCTTTACAGAGACTACGTATCACTATACATTGAAGACAAGGATGAAGTGGAGAAAATACTTGAGTCATTCAAGGATCCCTTAAACCTCGCAGTATTCTTCGCGGAGAGAATCCAAAGGGATTTCGAGGAGCTGGGCTATAGTATTGACTGGAGGCGTAGATTCCACACTGGGAAGCCTATATACAATAGATTTGTAACTTGGCAGTACTTTAAACTCGCTGATAAGGGGTTAATTACGCGTGGAGACCACATAGTAACCTACTGCCTACTACATAGACAACCCGAGGGAGAGGACGATATACAGGACGCTGATGTAAACCCCGTGGAGATCGTTGAGTACACTGCGGTAAAGTTCACGCTTCCAAGTAGAGGCTGGATCCTCCTATCCGCTACTCTTAGGCCAGAGACATTACTTGGAGTAACAAACATATGGGTTCACCCCGATGGAGACTACGTGGTCTTCGATTGGAGGGGTGAAAAACTAGTTGTTAGTGAAAAAGCTTTCCTTAAATTCAAGCATCAATACCCCGAGGAAGAAGTAAGTTTTGTAGCGAGGATTAAGGGTAGGGATCTTATCGGAGAGAATGCTGTATCTCCATTCGGCGACAACGTCGTAGTTCTACCTGCATGGTTTGTAGACGTAGAGAACGCTACAGGGATTGTCTACTCAGAGCCTAGTGATGCACCATACGACTACGTTGCATTAATCGAGTTGAAAAACAACCCTGACTTACTAGACAAGTATGGTTTAAAACCCGAGTTAGTCCAGAGCATTGAGCCTAGGAAGATCATTGATGTACCGGGAATTAGTGGCCACCACGCAGAGATCGCTGTAAAAACAGCCGGTGTAAAGAGCCAGCTAGACGCTAGATTAGAGGACATTACTAGAGAAGTGTATAGAGAGCAATTCTACAATGGAGTCATGCTTGTGGATTATCCAGGTATAAAGGGGCTACCCGTCAAGGATGCTCGTGAAAAAGTCAAAGAATTGCTCTACTCTATGGGTAAAGCAATTCCATTCCACGAGTTGAATAGGAGAGCTTATTGTAGGGGTGGTGGGGAGATCATAGTCGCGAAGATCACTGGACAGTGGTTTATAAACTACAATGTTAAGTGGCTTAAGGAGAAGTCTAGGAAAATGATTGAAGAAGACGTAGTAAAGATCGTTCCCTCGAAGTATAAGAAGCTATTCTTAAACACAATCGACTGGCTGGATAAGAGGCCGTGTGCTAGAAAGAGGGGTATTGGTACTAGTCTCCCCTGGGATCAAGACTGGATTATTGAGAGTCTTAGTGACTCGACTATATACATGGCATTCTACACTATTGCACATATAATTAGGAGTCGTGGAATTAAGCCAGAGTCCTTAACCCCAGAGGTATTTGACTACGTGTTCCTGGGCATTGACTCTGCCGAGGATGTTTCAAGAGTTAGTGGTATACCAATCGATGTACTTGAAGAGATGAGGAGAGAGTTTACATACTGGTACCCAGTAGATCATAGACACACTGGTGTACCACATATATCAAATCACTTAACCTTCTACATACTCCACCACATAGCAATATTTGGTGATGAACTAGCTCCACGCTTGATCTCACTCAATGAAACCGTCATACGTGAAGGAGCCAAAATGTCTAAGAGTAAGGGGAATGTTATACCACTTAGACACATATCTACAAGGTATTCTACAGACCTCTTTAGACTATACATATCTTGGGCTGCGAGTCTAGACTCTATACTAGACTGGAGAGAGACTGATGTCGAGAAAGTTGTCAGTAGTCTCTTGAAATTCGTTAATATAGCTAAGAGCGCTATTGCTTGTAATAGTAGTGTGAGTAGTAATGTATACACAAGTTGGTTTATTAATAAATTCTACAGCTTGATCGAGAAGGCAACGAAGCACGTTGAAAACCTAGAGATAAGGGACTATGTGCAGACTGCTTTCTTCGATATACTCTCACTAGTCGATAAGTACAGGGAGATGACTGGTGAAAGCTATGTGTGTGGTGTTAAGGAGGTCTTGAGAGACTGGATTACAGTATTAAACCCCGTTATACCACACTTAACTGAGGAAATTAATTCATGGCTTGGAAGTAGCGAGTTGATATCTACTTCAAAATGGCCCACCTTTCCCTCTATAGATGAGGAGATAATATACCTCGTAGACTCTGTAGACTCGTTAATCGAGGATATAAGGGAGATAAGATCGCTTACGCGTAGAGAGAAACCAAGAGTTTACATTATTGTAGCACCTGATTGGAAGCGTGAAATAGCAAGATACGTGTATGATAGTGTTCAATTAAAGCAAGTTGTAGAGGTTGTTAGAACTAGGTTTAATCTTAAAGGTAGAGAGGCTGAGGTTGTTGAAGCATATAATTTCTTTAGAAAGAGTGATCGCGAGGTGTTATCGAGGATTATTAAGACTAGAAGTAGGCGTGAATTTGAAGTATACAGTGCAATGACTGGATACATTAAGACTAGAATACCGGGATTGAGTGAAGTCACAGTTATGTGGGAGGATGAAGCTAGGAGTAGGGGTATTCCCAAGGCTGAGAGAGCTCTCCCATTAAAACCCGCTCTATACATTGAATGAGCGTACTCCGGGTTTTGATTCATGGTCCTTGAGTACGTGTTCACGTTTATAGCGTACTACGTTCAATTACTTGCAATAATGAATCCATTCTCAGTAATACCCACTTTTCTAGCTTTAACGGAGGGTTTAAATAGGAGGGATATTGATGGTATAGTGCGAAAGGCGACTCTCGCGGGATTATTAATAGTTGTAGCATTTACAGTTGCAGGTAATTACATTCTTGAGGCATTCAATGTTTCATTAGCTGGTCTAAGAATTGGTGGTGGAGTAATACTAATGACTATTGCCATAGATATGCTCGGAGAGGAAGTTAGAACCAAGAAGATGCACCCGGGCGACATAGCAGTGGTTCCAATAGCAACACCGCTGATCATCGGGCCAGGCACTATAACAACAATTCTGCTACTAGTCACCTCCAAGCCGGGAGATTACAGTAATCAATTCATTGTATTGATCGCCGCGCTGTTGGCTTGTATTACATCATTCACAGTGTTGAGAATTAGTGAATACATGGTTAAAGTATTGAGAATGTCTACAGTGAGGGCTCTTGGTAGATTCATGGCTTTAATCATAGC
>JAJHRV010000076.1 GCA_020833525.1 Thermosphaera sp. | reverse complement strand
GTTTATTGATGGCTATCCAAAACTCATAGCTGTTCAACCCGAAGGCAACCACCCATTGGTGAGAGCTTGGAGAACGCGTACAGACCCACACAATATTAAGCCATGGGAGAAACCACCTGAAACAATAGCAACGGGTCTCGAAGACACTTACCCCTGGGATGGAGACATGGGGTTGAAGGCTCTCTACGAGACAAGCGGCTATGGAGTAGTTGTATCAGACGGGGAAATCATAAATGCTATGAAGCTTTTGGCTAGCCTAGAAGGAGTGTTTGCAGAGCCTAGTGGAGCCGCTGGATTAGCTGGTTTAATTAAAGCTACTGAGGAAAAACTAGTTGATAGAGACGAAGTTATAGTTGTACTTGTAACAGGCCATGGATTAAAAGATATTGATACAGCGCTGAAGATCACTGGCGAACCACCCACTGTGAACCCAAGTGAGGATGAGTTAATTAATACTATAAGAATTCATTATGGTGGTTTATGACATAACTTAAACATCCACTAACAGTACTCTAGTGCTATACTCTTAGTCCCTCTATCTATGTTGAAGATTCCCATCGTCGTAAATATTATATCCTCCCGCTCTAATACTTAACATTGAAGGGTGTATGTCTTGGTGGATCTCTCAGTTGAAATAGCTGGTTTGAAACTAAAAAACCCACTAATGAACGCTGCGTGTCCTATATCCCGCGATGCAGAGTCCATGATTGGACTAGTAGATGCTGGAGTCGGCGCGGTTGTAGCTAAAACCATTAGTGTGAAGCCAGCTATAGTTCCCCGTCCAAGTATGGCTACAGTTGATAGAGGGGTTTTTAGAGGACACTTATTGAAGACCATGAAGCCAGGGGATGTGAGAGTTATCCCCACTGATAGTGGCAACTATAGGTTTGTATTTGCCTTCCTCAATGCAGAGCTATGGAGTGATATACCTGCAGAGCACTACCTGGAGAGAGAGTATCCAGTTGTCAAGAAGTACTGTGAGGAGAAGGGAGTAGTGTTCATGGCGAGTATTGGATACACACCAGAAGAGCTCTCACTACTGGGACCTAAAGTTGAGAAAGCAGGTGTTCAAGCAATAGAGTTCTCTACGCACTACATCGGCAGAGACTACAGGCCAATCGTTGAAGCAGCTAAGGCTTTAAGAGAATCAGTTACTATACCGATATTTGCTAAACTCAGTCCATTCACACCTAATATCCCAGATTTAGTGAAGGAGCTTGAGAAAGTAGGCGTTAATGGACTTGTAGCAACTAATACCATTGGGCCAGCACTACACATTGACGTTGAAACAGGTATGCCCCTTGTTGGGGGCCCCTATGGATTTGGATGGATGAGCGGCCCCGCTCTAAAACCACTAGCCCTAGCTGTCGTTGCTGAGGCCGCACTAAATACGAAACTACCCATTATAGGGGTTGGTGGAGTAACGCGTGGTGTAGACGTAGTAGAGTACATTATGGCGGGTGCAACAGCTATACAAATATGCACCGCGGCTATAGTTGAAGGCTTCGGCGTATTCAAAAGGGTTTTAACAGAGCTTGAAGAGTGGATGAAGAGGCATGGTTATCAATCCATATATGATTTCAAAGGCAAAGCATTGAAGTATATTAAACCAGAGCCTAGGAGAGTATGGGCTAAACCACCGGTAGTCGATGAGAGGAAGTGCATTGGCTGCGGGTTCTGCGAGCAAGCATGTACATACCATGCTGTAAGAGTACTCGAAGAAGGGGGTAGGAGGAAGGCGAGAGTGGATGTTACAAAGTGCTATGGCTGTGGAGTATGCACATCTATTTGCCCAACACGTGCAATACACTTTATTGAAGAGTAAACCAGGTTTTTCCTACCTCATTAATCCTCCTACTACACTCCTCTACTTGTTTAAACAGTGAAGGTATTAAAGCCCTTCATTGAAAAACAATTGCTAGTGTTGAGAAGAATTCGGAAAAGTTACTTCACTCCATACATTGTTAGTGCTAACACAGCCATTTTTGTCCACAAGCCATTCTCAGCTTGTTCATAGATTACAGAGCGCTTTGGATCATCAATTACTTCGTCATCCGCCTCATATCCCCTGAATATTGGTAGTACATGCATTAATACTCCGTGTTTATTCATTAGATCCATTAACTCCCTTGTAACCTTCCAGTGCTTGTATTTCTCATAGATCTTTAACTCCTCGTCCTTGAATTTACTATAACCAAGTTGCACTAGTGTTGGAGACGCCCAGTTTCTCGGAAATACTGCGTGTGCACCGCTCAATGCTTCCTCTAAGTTGTCGGTGAACTCTAGTGTTGCACCATGTTCTTTTGCCAGTTGCTTGGCTTTCTCAACTAGCTTTGGATCTAGATCAAATCCCGGTGGGCGAGCAACAACTACGTCTACTCCAAACCTCGGGAATAGTATCATGTCTTCTTGTACACTACACCAACCCCTAATCTCAGGGCTATAAGCCCACATTATAACGTACTTCTTCCCCTGTGGATTTTGGAATTTCTCTATAAAGGTGAGTATATCTGCTAAACCCTGCGTAGGGTGGTACATATCGTCAGCCATGTTTATAACTGGGATGTTAGCTGCACTAGCCATTTCCCTTATATACGCGTTTCCAACACCATATCTGTAATCTATTGCCTTATCAAGTATCCTTATGCCCAATCCATGACCATATACATCATACATTGCAGCAACGTCTTTAACCGCCTCCCCAGCTTTCTCCTCTTTACCAAAGGCCAGCCTAGTAGTTGTTGCATCTATGTATGCTGCATGTCCTCCGAGGAAGTACATTCCCGACTCGAATGCTGCCCTTGTTCTAGTTGATGGCGCGAAAAACAACATGTAGAAGACCTTGCCTGCCAGAACTTTCGGAATAGCCTCCGTACCATAGTAGTGAGCTATCTCCTTGAACTCCCTTGATAGCTTCAAGGCTACCTCTATCTCTTCATCACTCCAATCTAGAGTAGATATTAAGTCTCTACCACTCAATTCCCTTACAAGGTGTCTAAGAGCCGGCATATAGCTCAACCTCTCAATGACTCTCAATTGGATTAACAAATATAAAAGTGATTTTTAAAGACATCCAGCTTGAAAACCGGTTTTAACGCTTAGCCCTCATAGAGCTAGCTCCGAGGTTGAATTCAACCAAAGACACTATGAGCATTAGTACTAGTATATAAAGCATAGGCTTACCAATCATCTACTAGTGAGACATATGAGACATACGTGATATACGTCAATAAATAATAAATATTTAAACCCTTCGACACCTAGTATATATCTACATAAGGGGTGTATGCAACGTGAAAACCTCCACTTGGATCGCAATAGTCCTTGTAGTAGCAATCATAGCGGGTATAGCGGGGTATTTCGCTGGTCAATCCGCTGCTCCACCCACAGGACCTGCAGCACCAACGTATAAGCCACCTGAGAAGATCAAGGCCCTCTTCATATATGTTGGGCCAATTGGAGACGCTGGATGGACATATATGCATGATATTGGGAGGAAATTCGTTCAATCACTATTCTCGGACTGGCTTGAAACCACTTACGTAGAGAACGTTAAAGCAGATGAAGTAGTCAAGTACGCTGACTTATACGTTCCACAAGGATACAACGTTATATTCACCACAAGCTTCGACTTCATGGACGACACGATCAAGGCTGCCGAGAAATACCCCAACATCATGTTCTTCCACTGCTCTGGGTATAGAAGGAGGAGCAATGTAGGAACATATTTCGCCGACTTATATCAAATATACTACTTGAATGGATTAATGGCTGGTGCACTCACTAAAACAGGCCAAATAGGTTACGTAGCTGCATACTTAATCCCAGAGGTAGTTAGGCATATAAATGCCTTCGCTATTGGTGCTAGAGAGGTTGGAGAAGCACTAGGTAAAAACATTACTATCCATGTCATCGAGATCGGCGCATGGTATGATCCAACTAAAGCTAAGCAAGCAGCAGACACACTTGTTAAGCAGTACAATGTCGATGTATTGGCCTTCACGGAGGATTCAACCGCGATACCTGAGTACGCTGAGGAAAACAAAATCTACGTTTTCAGCCACTATGGTCCAATGTTAAAGTATGCCCACACGATGACTGTTAGCGGCCAGTTGGTTAGGTGGGAGATGATATATGCAGATATATTAGTGAAGATTAAAACAGGTGTACTTAGACCAGACAACCTCGAGAACGTTGACTACTGGTACCTACTTAGCTCAGGCGCCGTTGAACTCGGCGCTGATATAGATGAGAATGGAGGCCCAGTAATGATCAATCCAATATATGAACAGACCTTGAAGAATATCATGGTGACAGATAAGCTTACGGGTGAAAAACTCAGCGTATACGACTTAGTCATGAAGAGGTATTGGCAAATGAAAATGGGTGTAACTGTTCTCCCACTGCAATTCAGTGCGTTAACGCACAAGTATGAAAACCTAGAGGGTATATCAATGCCTTGGGGAGGGAAGATCGGGACAAGACCATACCCAATAGCACCAGAGTTCGACCCATTCATAGGTCCACTCAAGGGATGGTGTCTCGTAGGCGGTGACAATGCATATTCAACATACTGCAAAGCAAAGAGCGCTGGAGAAACTGTGACTATTCCAGCAGGTGTAAGACTGGGACACGATGACCTATGGAACATGGATTATCTACTAGACATTGTAATCAAACACTAGTTAAAAGCTTTTTTCCTTTCCTTCATTCTCTTATACAATTTAAAAGGTGGAATATTGAGTAGTCCATTGCTCTCTGTAGAAAACATAACAAAAGCCTTCCCAGGGGGAGTTATAGCTCTAGACAATGTATCTATGAACTTTCAACCAGGAGAATTCACAGTAATACTTGGTGAAAACGGTGCGGGTAAATCAACACTCGTGAAGATACTATACGGAATATACACTCCTGATAAGGGATCAATTATTCTCAAGGGAAAACCAGTTGAAATAAAGAGCTCGCTCGATGCTATCAAAATGGGAATAGTTATGGTCTCGCAAATCCCACAGTTAATTGATAGATTAACAGTTGTAGAGAACATTTCACTTAGTTTAACTAGTATAGGAATGTTTGAGACAATGACACGTGTCCGCAGGTTTTTTAAAGAAGTAGGCGAGAAAATAGGGATAAAGGTAAACCCAGATGCTAAAGTGTGGTCTCTAACATATACGCAGAAACAGCTCATAGAAATAACGCGTGCAATACTACTAGATGCTATGGTCCTCATCCTCGACGAAGCATTGACTTACCTTCCAATGGAGGAGAGGAGAAAATTCTACGTATACCTCAATGAATTCAAGGAGAAGGGTAGATCGGTTATTTTAATTACACATAAAATCCCTGAGGCGTTGGAAATAGCTGATA
>JAJHRV010000075.1 GCA_020833525.1 Thermosphaera sp. | reverse complement strand
GATTATTCAACACCTGTAGATTAACTGAGAACTCGGTTAAGCCAATACATTGAAATACTTCAAGCAACGTGTCTTCACTTATCTAATACTAGCGGTTAGAGAGTATATAAACTAGTTCCATGATAAATTATGAATACCAGGGGTTTTAGTATTGTGGTGGGTGAGATGAGTAGTTCAGATCTATCAGAAATAGAGAATTATCTCTACTATCCTGAAATGAAGCCCCGTAGGATCTATAATCTCGGATTACTAAAATTAATTGCTGTAGTACTTATAGTGCTTGGTTTAATTGGGGTTTACGTCTCTGTTCACTATGCACCAGTGCCTATTGTTAAGATTAGTGACGTGGGGAATAATATATTGATGAATTATGCAACGCTGTATATTGAGGGGTACGTAGTAGAGCCCCCGAGAGCAGATGTGATCGGGGGTAAATTGAGGATCACTATTTACGTAAATGATAACTCAACGCCAGTAAACCTCGCTGTATATGCATACGACCCAGTCGCTACGGATATGTTGAAGCAGAGGAAGTTGCCGTTCTTTGGGGATAGAGTGAGGCTATTAGTGCAGTTGAGAGTGAGGGAGGATATTACATATGCATACTTACAGGATGTTAGAGGGATATGGATACTGAGTAGCCCTGGGGCAGAGGGTGGGGAATATGTTGACTCCCTCAAGGGCCTGGATGAATACAAATATGTCTGCGTTAACGGGATTATAAGTAATCCAAGAAACGTATCGAGTGGCTTACTATTTAATGTATCAACTAAAACGGGTAGCGTTACAGTTCTTGTCCCAAACGTATTGAACTATATGTATGGAGATCAAGCGTCCACAGTTCTCGGGAAACTCTCAATTGCTGGTAGCCCCGTTGACTTATGTGGACTAGTCTACTACTATCGTGGGACATCACCCGAGATACTTGTACGTAGACTAGAAGATATTAGACTACCACTAGAGACCGGTGAGGTATCAACCATAAGCTTCACGGACTTACTTTCAAACACTGCTCTCTACGAGGGTAAAACAATTAAGACGAGAGCACTATTCATGAGAGTCGAGTGCGAAGCCTTTAGTGATCCATGCGCACTTAGATTCGCCAGCCCCGAGTCAACTAATTTATCAACACAGTTAATGTTCCCGAGGAATTTAATGTCCAGTGTTGTTAACCCATGGAAATACGGCTCTGGTACCACATATGAATTAACACTCCGAGTAGTAAACTCTACATACATACAAGTCGTCAATGCCAACCCAGTAGATGTAAAAAGCCCAGTAGAAACAACGAGTGTAGCCCAGGTACTAAGCCTAGAGAGGGGGACAATAGTGATACTTAGAAATGTAAAAGTAACGCAGTTTAGAGAAACTAGAGGTGGTAGTTGGCAAGTAACAGTCTCGGATGGCTCAAAGTCGATCATGGTGTTTGTACCCTCGACTATAGCTCGTCAAATGACTATAGCTAAGCCATCGGTTGGGCAAGTAATATCTGTTGCTGGGTATAGACACGTATATGGCTCTACAGACGAGATCGTTGTGTATAGTGTCGACGGTATAGCGACAGGGCCTGGTGTAGCACCAACACCGACGTCTCCACCACCCACTCTTGGATTCATAGAGATTGATATCAAGGATGTGAAGGACTACATTGGTAAAAACGTATCTTTCACTGGATATTTATACGCTATTAGATATGATAGTGCAAGTAGAATATACTATGTTGAGTTTAGATCTCTTGATGAGCAAGTAGCAGTGAATGTGTCTATGAGTAGAGCAGACTTAATATCGCTCTTAGACCCAGCAATCATTGGCTGGAAGTCGCTTGTATTGATCAAGGGCACGGTTGAGTCAAACACTACTGTTAAATACATAGAGGGCCGTGTAGTTAATAGAGTAGAGCCGCTCACTGTTAATGTAACCGGGGCTTTAAATCAACCAATTGGTAGGCCGTTGAAGATACCTAGGGCGAGGGTCACTAGTGCTCAAACTATTGGTAGTAACTGGAAGATCTATGTTACAGACGAGTCGGGTGGGACAATAGCCGTGTTTATTCCCGCCTCAACGGTGTTTGATCTAGGCATTGAGTTGCCAAAAGAGGGAGCTATTGTAGTGGTTGCTGGGTATAGAGATGTATATCGTGGTGAACAAGAGATAGTAGTTGTCTCTAAGAATGGGTTTGTAGTGCAGGGCTAGGTGGGTTTAATGGAGGCCTTCTTGAATCCACTGGACGCTATTACATGGGGTTTTATGGGTTCACTAATGGGGCTACTGCTATCCTGGCTACCTGGACTACACATATTCAATCTACTAGCACTAGTCTTCATTCTCGCACCGTCTTTCATCACATCAAATCCATATGCAACACCATTCTTCGGGCTTGGCGCTGTCGTTGGATTCTCCTTCGCTAGTGCAATAGCTTCAACGTATTTGAGTGTCTCTGATGAGTCAATGATGCTAATGCTCTTCCCATCGCAGAGGTACTTACTGGCTGGGCAGGGGCATAGAGCAGTGTTACTATATACTATTGGTGCACTAGTAGGGGCTCTCTTCCTAGCAGTATTCATGACTACTGCCGGGGTATACGTTATGCCCGTGATATACAATCTCTTCAGTCCATACTACTGGTTTGCACTACTCGCAGTTGTCATATTCATGTTTATGAGTGAGTGGCCTAAAGAGGCAGACCTTGGTAGAACACCTCTTGAAAGACTATGGTTGGCTTGGAGGCAAATACTCGGGGGAGTCCTAGTCTTCCTAGCCTCAGGCCTTCTGGGGTTTGCAGTGACATACTCATCTCTGATAAGAGTAGAGTATTCATATGTTAGGCTTACACCACTATTTGTTGGATTCTTTGGTTTACCCTGGGTTTTGAGAAACATACTATCGAGGCGTAGGCTTCCACGACAAGATACAAGAGATATCGTAGCGACAGAGCCTAGGGCCGTCGCTAATGGCGCGGCATCGGGGATTATTGGTGGTGGTATTGCAGCGTTCTTCCCCGTGATAACTGGTGGTATGGGTGCATTAATTGGTGGGCACATGGCTAGTAGTAGGGGTGATGATGCTTTTCTAATAAGTCAGGGTGCAGCTAGGACAGTGTACTATGTTGGTGCACTATTCTTCTTATTCCACCCCACTATGAGGATTACGAGGGGTGCTGTTGCGTGGCTTATTGGTGGACTGTATACTCCCAAGACATGGGTTGAATTCTACGCTGGTGCATTCGTGATTATAATGTCCGCTGGACTCGCGTTTGTATTAACTCTATACTTGTCTAAAGCAGTTGCTAAATTACTATCAGTAGTTAGTTATCTATACATATCCTTCGCGACACTGGTATTCATAGTTTCAATGGTGTATGTATTGACTGGTTTAACTGGGATACTACTAATGCTTGTCGCTGGAGCAGTAGGGTTTGCAGCCATGGTATTCAATACTAGGCTAAGCTACTGTCTAGGTGCACTAATACTACCTGTACTCGCGAACACCATGGGCTTTTCGGGGTATTTAATGGAGTTTCTTGGACTACTGGGTGGTGGTTGATGCGGGGTTGGACTCACTACTTCTCTGGATTAGTGATGGCGTCTTTCTTCCCACAGCTACTCTCAGACTTGGCAAAGGGTGTTATGTGGCCTGTATTAGCGGGTGTAGCGGGGTATCTACCGGACTTTCTAGATGTCAAGTTCAAGAAGTGGTTTTGGAAAATAGACATTGTTGTAGACCCAGCACCGAGAGACCAACTGAGGAAGATCTCACCGAGGAGAGCTAGGATTAGTGAACTACGGGTTTTAGGTAAGTGGAGGTTTTTCTACATAGAGGGAGCTATACAGGAGGTTTTAGAGGAGAGAGATGGATTCGCTAAATTCAAAGTCTCTGATGATACGGGTTCAATAACGGCCGTCGCTAGGGATAAAGACTATTATAACTTAACGAGGATCCTAGGCATGAGGATCAGTGATGCGGCTAAAACAGGTGGAATCCATAGGTTTCCAGGATACCTCGATGTAGAGGAAAATGGAGAAGTATACTGGAATATAGCAGATGCTCCCCAC
Organism: Thermosphaera sp.; assembly: GCA_020833525.1. Lineage (GTDB taxonomy): Archaea > Thermoproteota > Thermoprotei_A > Sulfolobales > Desulfurococcaceae > UBA285. The sequence goes on along the minus strand of JAJHRV010000075.1, from coordinate 1,372 downwards.
CCACAATACATAGCCTCAGCTGTCGCCGAGGCCATAGATAGAGCCTATGAAACAGCTAGAATGGTTACAGTAAAAATACACAATATAAGAATGCCCGGCGACTTCTATAGAAGGTTTCTAGTGCACTATGATGAGAAAAATAGGAGAATAATGGTGGTTATGGGTCCACTAGTATCAACCGGCGGTCTACCACTAGAGGGCTCTGATCCACCGGAGTATAGAAAAATAGGTGTGGCTGAGACAAAATACCTATTTAGAAAAGTCTACCCAAGGCCAACAATCATTGATGCATTCTCAGGCCCTGAGATCGGGTATGAAAAGGTTGGAGACGTAGTGGAGGAGGTGTTTATACCATGGCATAGAGGCTTCACACACAGTATAACTGGGAGTATATTAATTGGGGGTTTAATTGGTTTAGTATCGCTCCTATTTGGCTACTCCAACTGGGTCTACCTTACACTAGCATCGATACTAGGGTACTTAATGCATGTATTAGAGGATCAACTGGGGTTCATGGGTTCAAAACTACTACCACCATTGACGAAGCGTAGAATACCTGGATTAATGCTCGGGCCGAGTAGTCAGGGATTAATGAACTTCGCTACAAACTGGCTAATGCTATCACTACTAATTTGGAATGTCAATAGATACATGCCCATTGTAGCCCCACCAACACCGAAAATAATAGAGTTGTCAACATTACTCAAGGTGGCGCCTGAAGTAGGAGACGCTGTGTTATTGTTACTCTTGTCGTCTCCGACAATATTAGTCTACATATGGGGATTGATTGATAGACGGAGATTCATTGAGAGATATAGATTGAAGATCGAGGAGGAGAAGGTGAGAGAAGCCGTAGAGGAAGCATACGAGGAGACGAGTGGGCTTTAAACCAGCGTTTTACACGGTCTTTTTCATAATATAAGTCTATGTAAGTAGTTTCATGAATTCTAGAGAAATTGTTAACGCATTTAACGACGATACTCGTTCTTGGTTTTTACCTGCACTAAAACTTGCTTTAGGTATTGAAGCTAGTGTGAAAGAGTGTTCACCTCTCATGGATGGAGATAAACTGAAATGTGTAGTTGCTTTCGAAGCTGTTAAAGGAGATAGCAGAGCTATAAAAATGTTGAAGGAATGGTTAATGAACGAGCTGGGTTCGGAACTTTATAAGTTTGTGGAAGATCTTGATGAAAAGTCATTGGTTCAACTCCTAGCATCCATACCTTCGAACGCTTGCTTGGCTTTTATGTTTTACAACTGAAAGCTCCCGCCTTTCAAGGCGGGGATGGTGTAGAAATGCTTATAAACTCTCTTAGTTTTATTTGTTCTATGGTGATGAGTTAATTGTTAGCTGTGGTTGCCCCTAAGCCCA
>JAJHRV010000015.1 GCA_020833525.1 Thermosphaera sp. | reverse complement strand
GGGTAAACCAGTATTGAGAGTCGAAAATTCGTTTAAAAACCTCTACTATGTCTAAGAATGGTAGAATTAGCTCTATTAACCGAATAGTGCTGCGAATCCTTCTGCTAGTGCTTCCTCACTTAGTTCTTTACTCTCTTCTTTCTCCTCCCTCTTCTCCTCCTCTTTCTTTGGTTGCTCTGCAGTTGCTGGAGCAGCTTGAGCTGGGGCAGCTACTACGGGTGCCGCTAATGCCTGCTCTAGAACCTTTGCTATATCGATGTTCTTTAAGGCGGCGACTAGTGATTTAACGCGGACTTCATCTACGTTTACACCAGCGGCTTCAAGTACTTTCTTAAGATTCTCTTCATTTATTTCTTTACCTGCTTTGTAAAGCAGTAGCGAAGCATATACATACTCTATACTAACCACCCCTCGTAACTCTAGCCTTTTGGTTTTAGATGTAGTTAAGGGCTTTTAAATACGACTCCATTGCGGTAATAGATAGAAATCCAAGTAAATCCAAGTGGTTTAAGTAAATGAATATTCATCAACGTCTCAAATAACATAAGAACATCTCCTCGGGTTGGCTTAAAAGTACTTGTTTCAAATAAACTTGAAATTTCCTCTGCATTCTCATACGATGCAGGCATCTAGTTGTAAAACACTGAGTGGCATTTAGAGGTTCTATTAGCAAACCCGAATAATTAAATCTAACATCCACCTACCTTGAAAGGTGGGGGCTTTTTGTTATATAATGTGGAAAACTAACCGAATAGTGCTGCGAATCCTTCTGCTAGTGCTTCCTCACTTAGTTCTCTACTTTCTTCTTTCTCCTCCTTCTTCTCCTCCTCTTTCTTTTCTTCTTTTACTTGGGGTTGTGGTGTTGCTGTTTTAACTTCAAGTCCCAATTCTGGCGCGTATTTTGAGATTTCTGATGCTAGTAGTAGTGCTTTTAATTGTGCAGTCTTTAGTACGTGTTCAACTGTTTCACTTGTTATGTATCCAGCCTCGGTTGCCAGTGCTAAGGCTTGTAGATGGGCTCTAGTTAAAACGAGGCTTAATACCGGTGGTTCAGGTATCACTAGTTCTATTGCGAGTTTTAATGCATCTAATGCTGCATTTCTCAGCATTCCTTCATACTCTGGGATATCTAGTACTAGTTTTTCACCTGGGATTATTAATTCCCCGTCTCGACCACACTTTATTTTAACTCTAACCTCTTTAAGAGCCAGTCCTAGTTTTTGGAGTAGACTAGCTAGTTCAGGCGAGATCTTATCTCCTGGTTTAGCCACTACAGTGTCCTTAGCGACATGTATTACGTTACCCTGTACTTTAGTAGGTATTTTTAACCTACCAAAGGTGCTTAGTATCGGACCCGCTGGAATCCCCGTGTTACCCTCTGGTATGAGGATTTCTTTGTCTGTTACATCGCCTGGTCCATAGTAGTCCCTTGTGACGAAGTTTCTTACGATATCTGCAATTTCGAATACATTTAGATTTGTAAAGATCAACATTACTTGCCCAGTCATGTAGGGTTCTAGTTCTTTAACTGGGAGATTAAGGGCTTCAAGCGCCTTCAATGCAACTCTCGGCTTGACGACTCTTGCAATAGCTATTTTATCGAGTCTTTTACGTAGCATTTGAATGTGTTTTGCTGGAACACCAGTTAAATCTAGTACTAGGAATACTGGATACTTCTCAGCGAGTTCCCTTATTTCACTAGCTATCTTAGCCTTCCACTCGGGTACTTTTTTGTGAATAGCCCTCAAAGCACTCAATTAATCCACCTCTATAAGCTAAGCTCCACTGGTACACCCATCGTTGTCTTAAATATAATTCTACCTATATTAGCCATTCTAGCCGGTAATTTCCCCTCGATAGCTGAGAGAACTGCGAGAGCGTTTTCAGCTAGGTCTTCGGGCTTCATATCTTCTGTTCCAATAGTTGTCATTATTACTGGTTGATCCTTTATTTTAACTAAGACAATGTTCTTATATCTCTCGATAACGGGCTTAATTGCGCCTCCGGATGGTAGTGGAATGGGTATTTTTCCTCTAGGTCCTAAAGCCGGGCCAAGAACTCTTCCAGCAATACCCATGAGGTCTGGCTTTATCAATACCCAATCACACTCTGAAGCGATTTTCTTTGCCTGCTTCTTATTTATATCTCGTAGCTCACTACTTAGTATCACCTTGTATGCACCCGCCTCTATAGCTGTTTCAGCGAGGTCTGGATCTACTACAACGCACACCCTACTCTCTCTACCCCTCCCCTTCGGTAGGTGAACAGCCTCCCTGATCTTCAATTGCTGGGTTTTTAAATCTACATCACGTAGGACTATTATAAAGTCCACACTCTGCTTGAAGCGGCGTCCCTTTCCCAGCTCAATTGCCTTTTCAATGTGTTTAGCTAATAAATCCCTACTTGGTAGAGACATTTAATTACACCTCCTTCTCCCACTCCTCCAAATACTTTGAAAGTACTTCATCATAGTAACCCTGCTCTAGCAATTTAATAACTTCTCTAGGGTCTTTTCCATCAACAGTAACGCCTATAGACCTAGCGGTTCCAAGTATTGTTTTCACAGCTGCCTTTAATGTTTTACTAGTAAGCTGTGACTTCTTCATAATTGCTATTTTAACAGCATCTTCGAATTTAATATCTCCAATTTTCTTGTGTGCTGGGTCACCGGTGGGCTCTTTTGCACCAGCGGCTTTCATTAAGAGAGCAGTAGTTGTTGGGATCCCAACTCTAACTTCAAATTTACGGGTATCGGTATCAACTTCTACTTCAACTGGTACCGGCAACCCCTCGTAGTCCTTAGTTAATTCATTTATTTTGTTTACTACTTCACCTATGTTGAGTTTATAGGGTGAGAGAGAGGGCCCTATTGGTGGACCCGGTGTAGCCTTGCCTCCCTCGACTATGAATTTCAGTGTTTTCTTAACCAAGTCTAACCACCTTTCTTAACATAGTTTATTGGTATTGTTACGGGTATTGAAAAAGTAGCCTCTAATAGATTAACAGTAAGGGTATTTTTGCTTTTATCTATTGATACAACGCGGGCCCTCATACCTCTAAATGGCCCCCGAGTGATCTCAACTATTTCCCCAACACTAATTTCCTCCACTACTTCTTTTGGCTTAAGTAATCCCACGAGGTCACTAATTGGAATTCTCATTACTCTTTGGGAGGCATACCTAATTCCAGCTATGAAACTATATAACTCGGTGGGGTTAGAGGTCTCTATGAACACGTATCCCTTCACTCCCGGGGCTACAAGAATACTCTTTATGTTTAAACCCCTACCTCTACTCAGTGACTCGAGTATTCTCCTCTCTATGATTAATGCAACGTCTAGTTCTCTACCTGAAGTAGTCTTAACTGCATATACAGATAGCTCTGGCTTCTCCTCCTTACCTCCACTACTCATATTTCTCAACCTGGAAATGGGTATAGTATAGTGTAGAAGATTAAGCGAACTACAAATGCTATAGCCCCCACGAGAACCAAGCCTATTAAAGTTATTTTTAATAGTGTCATATACTCCTCTCTATCGGGCTTCGTAGCTACTTGAATAATCCTTCTCCAAGCATCAATAAGCTCTCTCAAGTTCATTCAATACACCTATTCCTCTACTGGAAGCACTTTATCTAGGTATTCTAAGTAATTAAAAGGTTTTAAATCCCTATAGGACTGCCCAGTTCCAACATAAATAACTGGTTTCTTCAACACGTAGACCAGTGAGATTGGAACCCCGCCTTCTTCGTAAGCATCAAACTTCGTTACAATAAATCCATCTACACCCACTGCTTCATTAAAGAACCTGGCTTGCTCAACAGCGTCATTACCCGTTAATGCATCAACCACTAGGAGTTTAAAATCTGGCTTAACGACCTTAGCAATCTTCCTGAGTTCATTCACTAAATCTACATCTGTGTGCATTCTCCCAGCTGTATCCACCAATAGAACATCAAATCCCCTACTCTGAGCAAACTGTATAGCATCGTAGGCTACTGATGCAGGGTCAACGCCATACCTACCCATGAACACTGGTATACCAGTCCTCTCCGAGTGCTTTTTCAATTGTTCTTGTGCAGCAGCTCTAAACGTATCAGCTGCAACCATGAGTGGGCGGAGTCCTTGCTCTCTAAAGTACACTGCTACTTTTGCAATAGTTGTGGTTTTACCAACTCCATTTACACCCATAAATAGTATTTTAAACGGCTTCTTTACACTAGCGAGACCTAGTAAGTCTACACTGCCTGCATTCTCGAAATAAGATGAAATTATGCCTCGTAGTGATTCTACAAGTGTTTTCCTATCCCTGATCTTCCCTTCGAGAATCAATACTCTCAATTTACTTGCAATGTCCTCAGCGGCCTCGTACGCTACATCTTTGCTAATGAGCTCTAGTTTTAGATCTTCAAGTAGATCGAGGAGTTTATCCTTAGATGTAAGTAGTGAAGCCGCGGAGTCTATAAACTTCTTGAATACATCCCTTAGCTTGGAGAGCTTTGAAAACAATTTAACTACACTCCTACCGTGTTTTCTGCTGCTGTGACTGAATCACTTGGTTTAAAATCCTCTGTAGACCAAGGTATTCCTCAGCCATTGCCCGGCGCCTCGATTGGAGTTGATTTATCTCCCCTTCCAGTACTTGAATCCTCTTTGTGAGTATCTCTATGGCTTTCTCCCTATTTGTCTTTAAGTAGTAGCCTAGTCCCAGGTTTACTAGTAGATTGCTCTCCCATTTCTCAAGTATTTTAGCGGGGATCATTATGCTCGACAACCTGTCGATTATTATGTAGCCTTCACCTGGGGTTTCACCGAGGTTTTTCAGGGTTTCAAGTGATAGCTGTAGTTCTCTATATTGTGATAGGTATGTATTGATTGCTGAGTCTAGTACTTCAATGCTCTCTCTTAGTTCCTCGACTCTAGCAACTAATTCTTCAAGTGTTATAACTCTCCTCTCCTCTCTAGGTGTCTTCTCAAGGGTCATTGCTTAACTAGCCTCTCCAATTTGAGTGATGAGAGTACTTCGGGATGTGTAGCCTCCTCTGGTGTTATAACCTCCACTTTCTCGATTCTTATATGGTATCTCTTCAACTTATGCCTACTTCCAAGATTAGAGTAGACTTTCTCCAGTGCTTCTTTCTCCGTAAGTGCTCTCACCTCCTGGGTAAACTTCTGCCATACTGGGTATTTATCATGACTAATCATCATATACCCTACTATTCTGTAGACTTTAATCTCCCCGCTCATCCCCCACCACCAAAACCAGTTCTTATACGGAGTACCTCCGGTCCCGTAGTATTTCCACCTACAACAACACCCTTATTATTTGCTATAATACCGCTTTTAACGTAGGGTACGCCCCCGTTAACGGTAGCATACTCCACTGAAACCTTGGTTATGGACTTTAAGAGCTTTATATCGTCTTCACTCGCATCTGGGTGTATTACCCCACCATTATCATTTACAACGGCAACGCTTCCAGGGATATCTAAATTTACTAATCTAGCCTTGTAAACTTCCACACCTAGGGAATTAGCTAGCCGCTTCACCTCTTTTTCCTCGAGGAGCGGGCTTACAATGCATCCATGATTATTGCAGAGTATTAGGTTTCCTAGAGCCGTGTACTTAGTGTTTAAAACAACGATCTCCACGTCTACATTGTTTTCCCTTATTGTTTTCTTCATCAACTCTAATTCATCCTCGAAGATCATATGGGGAACTACTATGGCATTGTTGTTTCCAGCTAGGAAAACCCCGTTGAGAATGGTCCCAGCGATTTTCGTTACTATGGGAGTAGCGTTTAATACGCTATTTACTTCCCTCACATCGTCTTCTCCAATGCCAGGTGGGAGAATGAGCACTTTATCATTAGCAAACGCGTATATCCCTATATTTGAGTTTCCAAAAAAGCTCATTCTAGTTATCTCAACCATTAAAAACACCTATAGACTACCTAGCAGTAGCCCTACTAGATCTTGCTAAGAATACTTTGGCCACTTTCTCCTCTTTATTAAACCTTACCTCGACAACTACTCTACGCGGTGGCTTCTCTCTTCCACGAGACCATATGAAGTTGTTCACAGCTGGGTGAATAATAATCCTCTCTGCCTCCTTGTAGTGGCGTGCAACATACTTCTTCAAGAGCCTTAAAGCACGATCTGCTCTATTCATTCTCCTGCCAAAGTAAACGCGCCTCAGTGGAACTACGTGTATTTCCTTCTCAACATTCTTCTCCTCACTCACACCCCGCCACCTCTATATATTCTTCAGCTTTGACCTCCTCCAGTGTCTGAGTCTAAATGAACGCCTCACTTTGAGCCTAGTTTTGAGTGTAACCCATAGGGGGATAGGCTTGTTACTATTGTGTGCGGCCGCGAGTCTTAGTTTCCTAGCTACGTGTTTATTTCTAGCCATAAGCACCACCAACTACTTCCTCCTAAAAGTAATCTTTGTCTCCCTACGCGTCTGCTCATATAGCTCAGTCAACAACCTCTTTAAAAACTCATCTGTTATAGGTATTTGCACTCTACCACTCTGAGCAAGCAGTATTAACTGTTCTTCAAGTGCAGAAGCCAACTCTGGTTTAACAAGCCGGAGATTGTTTAGTCTCTCCCTAGCCTCTGGTGTGAGTATTTGCCTTAATATTGCCTCTATGCGAGCCCTCCTCTCCCTCTCTTCCTCCATTCTCTTCCTTAACTCAGCTAGTTTACGCATTTTAATTGCTTCTAAGTCTTCATTGTAGCCAGCGTATTCATCGCTCATGAACCACCACTCGTAAAACCAAGGATCTTTACTTGAATAGACTCGGGGAGGTATTTGGCAAGCTCTGGCTTCTCTCTAGCAACATCCACTAAAACCTCAATAGCTAGTCTATCTAGGAGAGCCTTCCCTTGAGGCGTCAAGATCCTCCCCTCCCTAGTTCTCCTAACGAGTTGTGCTTGCTCTAGTTGCTGAAGGATTTTTCTAATGGAATTACCCGGGGCCCAGTAACTCCTCTCCGGCCTACCACCCCTTCTCTTCCTACCACCATACTCTTTTCTAAACTCGCTTAATCCAACTGGTTTACCGGCTTTGTATAGTTTCCTCAATATACTGGCGGCTCTATAGTACCACCAATCAGGGTCTTCGGGTGGTTTTTCCTTGAAGCAACCTGTCTTGACGAATTGAACCCAGCTCGGCGGCTTTACCTCTGGAACGTTCTCTTTTAGATAACTAGCTAGTTTCTCAATTAACTTATCGGCTGGCACCTCTAGAGCAGTAACCATGTCTAGTTCACCGTTTAAGTAGTTAATTCTAGTGTTTTCTAGGTTGTTTTTCCTTTATAAGTATAATCGTGTAGCCTGTGACCGATCCAAAAATAACTGTGAATAGTTGTAAATAGCTGTGAACACCTTTATTCACTCTCTATGACCGTTATTACCTTGACTTTTCTCCCGTGGAACTTCTCTAATTTTAGCTGGTACTCTCTTGGTGGGTATATAATGTACCTGCTCTTCGAGAACCTTACTACTTTAGCCTCGAATACGTATACTTGGCTCATTCTCGCACCAATGGGAATACTGTTCAAAAACACTTATAAGGCTGTCTACAATAACTAGGTAGTGGGGTCTCGATGAGTCTCCCTGTGAGGGCTACTGTGACCGCTAAGGTGGAGGCGGTCACTCCCAAGGGAGATGAGGGACTACTCGTGGAGTTTTTAAGGGTGTATCGCAGCTCAGTCCAGTTTGTTGTAGATGAGATTTGGGGTTTAGATGAGGCACCATCGTGGACGGAGCTACACGTTATGTTCTACAATAGATTAATTAGAATGGGTTTTAGAACACACCATGTATCAGAGATCTATAAGCGAGCTAAGGAAGTTGTTGAGTCAACTAGGAAGAACAATGGATCAAAGCCAGTACTCAAAAAGCTAACAGCTAGAATACACACCTTGGACTATAGACTAGACTTAGACAAGAAGATACTGAGAGTAGCGATACTACACGATAAGTGGGTTGAGTTAAAGCTGGAGTGGTATAGCTACCTCAACAAATACCTTGATAAAACCTGGAAGCCAGGTGAAATACTATTAAGCTATAAGTATGGGAGAATACTTGTATACATAACGTTCCACAGAGACGTTGTATTCAGAGAGCCTCAGGCAATTATGGGCGTAGACTTAAACTTCAACAACATAACATACACGATAGTCAATTTAAGTAGTAACCTAGTCTCTATAGGTGTAATACCATTCAGGGGTCTCAGTAGAGCACTACACTATAGGAAACTAGCTGAAGAGCTACAGAGGAAGCATCCAAAGAACTGGAGGTTCCTCAAGTGGGCTAGGAGAACTAGAGCTAGGTGGCTTAATAAGGCAAGATACATTCTAGTAGACTCAGCACATAGAGTATCTAAAAAGCTCGTAGAAGTAGCTAGAGAATACAATGCTGTAATCGTCTTCGAGGACTTGGAGAAAATAAGAGAAAACAACAATAGTGACAGGAAGCTGTCATGGGAGAAGCCACTGTGGTGTTACCGAAGGATACAGGAGTACACGGAGTACAAGGCACTATTAGAGGGCATTAAGACAGTATATGTCAACCCAGCTAAAACATCTAGAAAACCACCCAATGGCAAGAAAATAAAATTCATAAACTACAGGTTCCTACAGCTAGGAGAAGTAGTTACAACTAGAGACGTTGTAGCCTCATGGAATATAGCACTAAGGGGTTTAAAGCGGATGAGGGGCTTGGGGGTTACGTGGAGCCCCGATAGCCCCCGCAATGAGGCAGTGAAAACCCGAGCCAAGCGGGGGAACCCCGAGGCAAGAACCACGTATTCAAAAATATTTACGGCTATTCACAAGTAATCGCCTGGGGAAACCCGCGCGTCTCGTATACTCTTGCACTGGTTGCTCTAGCTATTTCTTCAGCTATTGACTCTACATCATCCGTATAGCTCTTTCTAAAAGACTTCAATACTTTTATCTTTACCACGTTGTGCTTCTCAAGTCTATTTTTAACTTCATTTATAAAAGACTCTGTTAACCCGCTTTTACCCAAGTGAACGTCAATCTTGCCCGCTACTCTCTCCTTAATCCTCTCTTCGAGGCCTTTATCATGTATTTCCTCGTCCAGCCGCATAGTAAACACCTATATACTACTCTCGATCCCCTGCCCTCACTCTTAATTCTCACACTTAGTGTTAAGCTGGGTATTAAGGGTGCGAAGCACTTCCTGCAATAACTTCTCTTGTATTTTCTAGGAATTTTAATCCTCGCCTTGCCCGCTATTCTTAGAGCTATTTCAATATATCTTCTCGCTAAGTTAAAATCCCCTGCACGGGCTTTTTCAAAGGCTAGATTAAATAGTATCTCAACTCTCTCCCTTGCAATGGACTTCATTAATTTCTCTCGACTCATAGCTTATTCCACATTGCTACATTAGAAAGAATAGAGTAGATAAGTTAAATACTAGATAAAGACACTGAAGGCGGTGTAAAAATGGAGTCCAGGTTTAAACTCTTATTGCTAGAGGCTTCTCTCGAGACTGTACCCGTGGCGATAGCTCATCACCCATCAGTAGTAAAGACGGCTGCTAGGCGTGGTAAGAAGCCACTTGAAATACTTCTCGATAAGAGTCTACACTATCATGCAATGAAAAAACTACCTAACGCTGAGAAGAGAGGGAGACCTGATATAGTCCACATAGCTCTACTCGAGGCTTTAGAAAGCCCACTGAATAAAAAAGGTGAGTTACTAGTGTGCATGTACACTATAGAGAAACACGCAGTGTACATAGACCCCTCCACGAGGATTCCACGTAGCTACAATAGATTTGTTGGGTTAATGGAGCAGTTATTTAAAGAGGGTAGGATTCCTCCTGGTAGTGATAAACCATTAATTTACTTAAAGACAATTAAGCTCGGAGAGTTGATCAAGGAGATTGGTGCAAGGGGGTTAATTCTACTCAGTGAGAAATGCGACTACAAACCAGTTTCATTTATAGCTGAAAAAGCCATTAGAGAAGAGCTTGCTGTGGGTGTAGGGGCCTTCCCACACGGAGACTTCGACGAGGAAACCACTAGGTATGCAGACTATTGCTACTCTATTTACCCAGAGCCCTTGGCAACGCATATTGTTGTCTCAAGGGTATTAGTGGCTGCTGAAAAACTCCTCGGTGTTTTCGAGCTCTAGCGGTATTACGATTAATAAGTGGTATTACAGTAGACTCAAGAACATTTTATGTATTGTTAACAAGCTGTACTTATAACCCTGTTATTACGGAGAATTACCATAGAGGGGATTTGTTTTTATGCAGGAGAGTATTGCTAAGCCTCGTGACCCACTAGATGAGTATGCTGAGTGGAATAGACTTGATGTTAATGAAAATGCTAATAGGTATCAAGGCCCAAGTAGTTTCTTCGCATGGCTACTAGATAACTACACGGAGAGAGATGCCTTAAGCCTACTTCCAAGCCATATTTTAAAAGCCCACATGGATGGAGTGATCTACGTCCACAAACTACCATACAGTGTCTGGATACCCTACTGCACAGGGCACAGTATTGCGGGTTTATTGAAGAAGGGGTTGAAGACGCCGACAGTTATATCTAGGCCTGCAAGACACTTAGATACCCTTGTAGACCACGTGGCGAACTTCCTGATCACAATGCAGCACTACTTCACTGGTGCTCAGGCATTATCAAGTGTTGAATGGTATGCAGGCCCATTCATTAGAGTTGATAAACCAGACGATAAAGCTATAAAACAGCAAGTACAGAGGTTGTTATTCAACTTAAACTACCCAACGAGGATAGGGTTACAAACACCATTCACAAACTTCACGGTCACAATGAACGCCCCTAAGAAAATGCTTGAGGGAGATAAAGCAATATATGGAGGTGAGGAAGTAGGATTAATAGGCGAGTACGAGGAGGAGGCAAAGAGATTCATTAAAGTGCTTACAAAGCTATACCTTGAAGGAGATGCAGTAGGGCAGCCATTTACATTCCCAATACCGACGCTCATGGTTACAGCAAAGTGGATCTGGGAGGACCCCGAATTACATGAGTTAATATTCAAAACAACGGCCAAGCGCGGAAGCTTCTACTGGCTAAATACAAGAATAGTTGATGCCGATGCATCGTACGCTATGTGCCTCCATGAGAGTGAAAAAATCACTTTAAAAGATGGTGATGTCGTCCGCGTTGTCACGATGGGAGAGCTTTTCGACGAGTACGCAGGCGAAAGAGAGTCTGTTGACCCAGATGGTGCAGAGTGGTATAAGCCCGTGAAAGAGTTTGGAGTTTTAGCATTTGATTTCGAGTCAAAAGCTGTTGAATGGCGCTCGGTTAAGAGATTTCTTGTTAAGAAATCGAAGCGCGCTATAAGGATCAAGTTAGGTGATGGAAGGGTCTTCATAGTTACACCTGATCATCCAATTCCAGTATATTGTAAGTACACTAAACGAGTGGATCTCAAGAAAGCCGAAGATCTTCTCGGAGTCGAACAACCCGGAATATACGAGATCCCGGTTCTAATGCATGAATTACCAGGTAAATACATTAAGCTAAAAGGAGAGATCGAGATTACTGTTGACGAGGAATTTGCCCGGTTCCTCGGATTATACTACGGCGGTGGCACGCTTATTAGGAACAAATACAACGCTATGAGAATGAAGAATCCTAATGAAATACGTGGAGAGTCTTACCTAAGTGGTGTTCAATTCTCTCTCGATAAGAGCAAAGTTGAATCCATAAACTTTATTACTAGTTACGCTACAAAGAATGGCTGGAGTATAAGGGAATGGGATGACCCGAGATATCCAAGCACCCACTACATTGCTATTTATTCAGCTCCACTAGCCCGCCTCCTATGGGATAATGGTATAAGCCCGCACTCTGATGAGAAAAGAATACCTTGGTTTATCTACGCAAGCCCCCCATCAGTGAGGTTAAGTTTCCTCAAGGGCTTACTTGAAGCGGATGGATACTTCAGGCTTAAGACAATGAGTAAAATGCAGGCGCGTTGGGAGCTTCATATCGGGAACCGAGACCTAGTAGAAGACATAGTCTTGCTTGCATCAATAACAGGGATATCTACATTCATACGTGGAAACAAAGATGGCTCAGAGGTTATATATATCCCTGCAAAGCCTGATGGGAGTTTTGAAACTAGTAATCCATTAAGGCACAGGAAAGAGGGGCCAATTGCCTGGGTAAGTATTAAGAGTGTAGAGGAAGTAGTATTTGACTCAGATCAACGCTTCATCGATATCGAGGTTGAAGGAATACACTACTTCGTCCACAGTTCAGGTGCGATCACTCATAACTGTTGCCGCATATCTATTGATAAGAGTGAGTTGATGTATGCTTATCAAAATGCTCTAAGAACCGGCTCTAAGTTCACTCTGAGTGCACTTAAGAGGGATCTGGAACAGGTGCGTGAGGATTACTGGAGTAAGATTGAGAGGCAGAGGTTTGGTGGTTTATGGGCTATGCCCGATATTACTGGCTCTGTGAATGTCGTGGATGTTAATCTACCACGGATCGCCCTGGAGGCGGGGAGAGAGGAGTCTAGGTTCTGGGAGCTCTACTCCGAGAGGCTCAAGTTGATCAAGGAGGCCGTTGACTGGTTTAGAAGTAGGTATATCAGAATTATGAAGCAGTACCCGAACTTCTACGCGATGATCCCAGAGTACATGCCTGGATTTCCAAGTTCGCACTTCAACACTATTGGCATTATTGGATTACCTGAGGCTGCAGCACTACTAATGGGTGAGCCTAAGCTGTGGCTTGATGGCTCTAGGAGAGATTGGCTGAGGGCAGCTGAGTTAATGAGGAGAATGGTTGAGTATGCTACAAAACATGCTAGAGACTGGATGATGGAGGAGGGTGTTCCATGGAATGTAGAGGAGGTTCCTGGAGAATCTGCCGCTCCAAAACTAGCAATCAAGGATTTGAAGCTGTATCCGGAGCTCAGAGAGTACCTACCAGCGGAGCCACTGTATAGTACGAGTATTGCACCATACTACTCGGACATGGAGTTACCAGATAGAATTGAAGTAGAGCAGAGAGTGCAAAAGTACTTCACAGGCGGCGTAATGATGCACATATTCCTCGGTGAGGAGGCAGACCCGGAGGCATTGGCGAATTTAGCCAAGAGGCTTATTGATACAGACATAGTCTACTGGAGCTTCACGCCTGCTATAACCCACTGCAACAACTGCGATGCAACGTTCACGGGGATATATAAGACTTGCCCAAAGTGTAGTAGTGAAAACGTAGATATATGGAGTAGGATTATAGGGTACTACCGTCCACTGAGAAACTGGAATCCATATAGACGCAGAGAGTTCTGGCAGAGGAAACACTATAGTTTTTAAGCAACTGGTGTGTATTTATTGAGTAAACTACTCGCAGCTGGATGGAAGAGCGTATCACTAGTAGACGTCGTTGAACACCCGTCTTTTACACTATGGCTGTGCGGATGCAACTTAATGTGTCCATTCTGCCACAACTGGAGAATAGCCGAGCGAGACTCGAAGATATGTAAGTGGATTGACATTGCTGAGATACTCGAAGAGGTTGTTGCTAGTAGGTTTCTAGTGGACTACCTCCACGTAACTGGTGGAGAGCCACTAATGCAGTATAGTTCACTAAGGGATCTACTCACTGGAGCCCACAGGGCTGGATTAATGAACTCTCTGAATTCAAACCTAACACTACCCGTTAAGTACCTAGCATACCTAGTTGAAGCTGGAGTAGTGGACCACGTCGCGACGGATCTCAAAATCCCTCCAAGTAATTTATTCGGACTACCTGAGAAGTCTACATTGGTCTTGTGGAGAAACTACTTGGAGAGCTTAAAGTTGATTATGGAGAGTGAGACACCATTAGAGTTGAGGATACCACTACATAAGGGCCTCACGGTAGAGGTTCTCAGAAAATACCTTGGCGAAGTACTCCCATACATATCACGCAATGAGACTATAGTAGTGTTGAATCAACTCATAGGTGAACCATTCACAAATCCGCGTAATCCAGCTTGGTGTAGGGAATACTGTGGTGTTGGGGAGGAATTAGTTAAGGCTATTGTAGAGGCTTTGAGTGATGTGGGTTTTAAAAAGATCGTTGTGAGGAGTATACCGGGGTTTACGTAGAATGAAGTACTTGCCCTCAGTTAAGCTACTGTACTATATACCAGAGGCGGAGAATATAGTGGCTTCAAGTGCTAAGGCTACACTCACGCCAAGGGACTTCAATAGTATAGTTGGGAAAATGAGTAGAGGTGATCTAGATGAGTGGATTTTAGAGCTAATTGTGAGGGGTCATGGGAGTCCATTGGAGCACAGTTTATACATATACGAAGTCACTTGTAGTAGGGTTTGTAGTCATCAATTGGTTAGACATAGACATGCAAGCTACACTCAGCTAAGTCAGAGGTATAGTGATAAGTACTTGCGGGGTTTATTGGAGTATGCATCCAGGCTTTTAGGAAGAGAGAACCCAAAAACTTTTAATGAAGTAGCGAGCCTACTATTAGAGGCCGTGGAGAAAATTAGTGACTTCAGTGAACTACTTGAATTGGCTTCGGAGGCGTATATTATTCCACCACGTGTCGTAGAGAATAGAGATATAGAGTTTCTGAGGGAACTACTGAGATCAACTGTAATCTACTACCGTGCCCTAGGTAATGGAGCTCCATACGAGGATGCACGATACATACTCCCACAGGCTGTTAAGACAAGGGTAATAGTGTCTATGAATGCTAGGGAGCTTGTAGAGGTGTTCCTACCACTGAGAATGTGTAGTCGCGCACAGTGGGAGATTAGAGCGATTGCTTGGCAACTCTGGAGGCAGCTGGTAGAGGTGCACCCAGCTATCTTCAAGTATACTGGTTCGAGATGTGTGTTAATGGAGAATAGGACTAGGCGATCCCCATGTACACTCCGGGAATTCCTCGAGGATAAATGTGACTTCACAATAGAGAGGTGTCCCGAGAAGACTCCGAGAGACAAGATCAGAGAGTGTCTCAAATCTTCGCTAGCCATTATTTAAAACCTGCTATTAAAAGGAAGGTGAGTAGAGGTGAAAAATAGGGTCTTTATTTTAGAGTCTTCCAAGAGATACTCTCGCATATGACCATGTAGTTGTCGATATAGTGACCGATAATTTGGCTCTATATTGGAGAGTGTACCTGGCTACGTCTTGGCTACCAGTCCATTGTATGCCACTTAAGGGAGTTACGTATACGTAGGTTCTTGAAACTGTGTTTTTGTATCCAAAGGTAAAGGTGCCGCTCGGCGAGCCATACGTAGTCATTTTATCACCGTATATGAGGCTAGTCCATACATCTGGCGAGAACCCTGTAGCTACGTATAGTGTTCCATTCTTCCTTACTCCAGTATAGTAGACGTAAATGTTGTTGGCGCCATTGTAGAGCACGAAGTACTTATAGAAGTCTGGATACCCGTCTCCATCGAGATCAGGTGCGTTGAACCTGACTACTACTCTTCCATTAGTGGAGTCGTAGTATGCCGAGCTGAGATTGTAAACCGCATTATAGTAGTTTTTACCTGTGGCTGTAAAGTAGTCGTCTGCAAATAACCCTACTTGGCTATCACCAAACCACATATCATACCATGTACCCCAGTAAACCATTGGTGCACCTACAACCATATATGCTCTATTAACAGTACTATTGTATAGAATGACAAATGGTGCGGCACCACCTTTGTCGTCTATCCATGCAAAGACACGTTGATTATATATAATAACTTCTCTTCTACCATCCCAGTCAAAATCATCGACTATGTAGTAGGCTCTAGTTACTCTACCAGCTCTAACATCACTCAGCCACCTCGCCGCGATGAGTAATACATTGAGGTGCCTGAGGTGATTCCACTCCTGTAGTCCCCAACCGGGAGCATCTTGCATTCCATCTCCATCCCAATCGGACTCGTCGTGCCATGCAGTCTCATAGAGATATGCATTAGCGGCTACTACGGCGAGCCACCACAACTCGTTCTTTGGTGCTTTGTCGAGTAGGTTATTCGGTGCTAGTAGCCTGTATATTATTGTGTTGTTTGGTGAGCCGTTATAGCTAGTGTACCCAAAGACATCTCCGAACGGCATAGTAGTATCTGGTAGCCAGTAATTGGGGCTTGTCTGACCACTGCCATACCATGCGAAGCTCTTCTCCACCGATGTACCCCAGTACCACCCGTCATAGGCTCTCCTATAGTCATATTGGTAGCCTTGCACCCATTGCTTAATGTACACGTAAGTATCATATCCGCAATAATAGCCGGAGACAGGGGTCCAAGAGCCATTATCGAGCCAGTTAACTACCCAGTCTAGTGAAACAACCTGTATCCATGGGTGCATAGCGATCCAGGTTAAGCTGGCATTGTATCTACCGGGATTGTAGGGGTCCCAGCCCGCTATTCCAGCCGCCTTCTCCCAGTCATCGGCGTATATGAACACTAATTGTTGATCTGGGCTTGTAGCCGCCCATATGTACTTCAGTCTTAAATCCCTGTGTAGTCCTCCATCAGTATTAGCGAGTATTTTCTGCTGTGTATCCCAGTCTATGAAGAACACGTATAGCGTGTTGCCATTGGTTTTTACAGTGTCGTATTTGTGTGGCTTATAGTGGTCTCCCCCACTGTCCCATTCATCGTGATGGGTATTTCCATCTAGTATTACAGCTCTATAGTACTTGCTAAGAGTCCACGCTATCCCAGTCCTTTCATCATCCCACGTCCTCTCTGGCACCCACGCTACTTTGGGTGTATAGCCGAATACTTGTTGTATTTGCCACTTTGTTATATTTGCTGATGGAGCATTAAAGTTGTCGTAGAAGTAGGCTGTTATGTGCTCTGCCCACACGCCTCCGAGAATTGAGACTATGCCTCTATTCAATAGACTCTTAATGTAGTTTATAAATCCAGGATCCCACCATAGAAAACTCGTTAGGAGGGTGCCACTCATATGTATGTCAACTGGGATTACTCTACCAGTCTTGTTGGTTAGGTATTCGTGGACGTATAGTATGTAGCCATAGCTATTGATCGAGCCGGGGTTGTTTAAAGCTCTATTATCAGTTAAATGCTGGTTTCCATGGTGTACAAATGCTACTTTTCCCGTTCCACAGTACTGGTCACTGAATACGGCTCCACGCCACTCTGCTCTACCATTAGCGATTGTAATCGTATTAGGCATTACATCGGATACTCTACTCTCACCATTTACTACAAGTGTAGTGGCTATCTTGGCCCATACTCGGCTCGTAGGTGTCCAACCATAGTTTTGCAAGAGGCTCACTGGGATGGCTACTTCGAGTAAGTCCCATTGGCTATTAAATGCCACTTGTAGCCCGGTATTCGGGAGTAGTACAGTCCAATCATACCTATAGACTCTGTAGCTGGTAGAGTCGTATATGGCTATAGCTATTACCCATTGGTAGTTCGGTAAGTATACTCCATACCCATTGTACTTTACGTAGTCGGGCACCCATCCCTGATACCCTGGTGCATTACTCCAGCCGAGGAGAATATAGATGTTTAGTGCATCGCTTATACTACCATAAGATGCTCTTTCGGCTCCATAGGCTAAATCTAGGAAATCTATTCTTAAATATAAGTAATCCGACCCAACAACGTAGTACCAGGCGAGTAGATCCCTACTATCAGCCCAGTGGGGAGTAGACTCAACTAAGTCTCCTCCATAGTCTAGAGCGTGGCATGATTGATAACTCCAGTCAAACCCCACTCCATCTACACTTATACCATTAGTAGCGTAAGCAACTTGCACCTTGTTAGTGATAGTTAGAACACTTGCAAGTGTTATAATAGTGGTGGTCAATAAGGCGAGTGCAAGAGCTCTTCGCATAATCCACTCCTTAGACTACTATATTGATGTACTAACTTATAAATATTTATACATACGGTACTTTCGAGTATTTTAAAGACGTTTTTCTCTCCTACACACGTGCAACAAGTCCATACATGTAGTCTAGGATACCATATTCGGTCAAGAGCAGATTGGCAAATCAGTGAATTAGGAGTGAATGGGGGATTTTACTTTAAACCCAACCAGGAGCGATGAGTGTGAGTGGTGGTGTCTAGTGTTGCTGAGTGACTGGGATATTAGGGTTTACCTCGAGAAGAAACTACTCGTCATTAATCCCCTTTATGAGGACACTGTGAGGGAGAATGGCGTTGACTTGAGGTTTGGCTC